>JAICHC010000095.1 GCA_025922795.1 Candidatus Binatia bacterium
CCCGCCGGCGCATCGGTTCGCAGCGCGCTGCTCGCATCCCAGATCGTCGAGTGGCGAATGCCGCGAAAACGATCTGGGCTTGCCGCTCCATGCGCTTCGAGCACCGCGACCACCTTGTCTCCCAGAGTTAGATCGGCATGCCCGACGATGGCCGCCGCGACCCGCGTTTCGATCGCCGGATCGGCGTCCACTCGACTGGCCACCTGATCGAGAAATTCCGTCTCGCCGACCGGCCGTAACTCTTCAGGACCCCCTTGACGATAAGAGTAACGGCATTCGACCGCGACGGTCGAAACCACGTTGTGACCGCTACCTAGGTCCTGGAGCAACTCGCCAAGCAAATAATCTTTCGGCGGCCGCTCCCACAGGTGATGATGCGCATCGCAGATCGGCAGCTCGGGATCAATCGGAGTTTCGTCGGCGGCTCTAGGATTGTGAGTTTCGATTGCCATTCTACATTCAGCCGTTTTAGCGAATCCGCCATGCTTGGGGCAGCGCAAAATGTATCGCCAACATCGCCAGCGTGCCTGCCGCGGCCATTAAAATCACCGCCCACTCCGTGCCGTAGAGCGCCGCCAACGAACCGATCGCCATGCTTCCTAGCGTCATCACCACCTGGCTCATGTGGAACAGCGCGATGGCGCGGCCGCGAAACTCCGCCGGTGAATAGCTTTGAATCACGGTTTGCACGAGCGCGTGAGAGCAGACGTTGGCGAATCCGACGATGATCATGAGCGCCATCGACAACTGAAACCAGGGCGACGCGGCAAAGGCGACGACCCCGAGGCCGTATAACGCGACGCCGCCGAGCATGAACAAACCGCGCGGCATGCGGTCGCCGAAAGTGGCGATCATCATCGCGCTCCCCAGGGCCCCGATGCCCATGGCCGTCAGAAGAAATCCCTGGCCGGAAGCGCCGACGTCGAGAATATCCCGGGCAAAGACCGGCAAGAGCGTGGTGAACGGCACGATCAATAGCGAAGCAAACATCACCACAAGGAGCGCGGTGCGCACCTCGAGGTTGCGCCAACTGAACTTCCAACCTTCGACGATGCTCGCGGCGAAGGAATCGGTGTGGCCGGGTCGGCCGCCTGCCCCCGAAGCCGCCGCCGCGTGCAAGCGCAATGTCCAATAAGTGGCGAGAAAATAGAAAATCGCCTGGATGGCGAAAGCGCCGCCGGTGCCGAACGCGACGATCAGCACTCCGGCGAGCGCCGGCCCCGTGCTCCTGGCCACATTGAAGATGATCGAGTTGAGACCGATGGCGTTGGTGAGGCCTTCCCTTGGCACTACGTCGCCGATGATGGCGGCCCGTGCCGGTTGTTGAAAGGTCTGGACACAAGCCATGGCAAAAGCGGTCACGTAGACATGCCAGGGCTGGATTTGACCCGCAAAGATCAGTATCGCGAGCGCTCCGAACATGGCGCCGTCGATGATTTGGGCAATCAGAATCTGCGTCTTGCGCGAATAGCGATCAGCGGCGCTGCCCGCAATGGGCGACAAGAATAGAATCGGAATCGCCTGCACGCCGCGCACCAGGCCGAGCTGCACCGTGGAGTCGGTCAGCTCGTAGATCAGCCAGCCGCGCGTCACCTGATCCATCCAGAACGCCATCGATGTAAACACATGGCCGAACCAGAGGAGGCGGTAATCGCGATATTTGAGCGACGCCAGAGCGCGCAGGCGCAGCAGGGCGGCTAGCGGCTGCCATTCGCCGGCGGAAGTCGATTGGGCGCTATTAAGCGCTTCGTCTCCGCCGCTGTCTTTATCCGGGATCGGCGAATTCAGAAAAAACTCCGAGGCGGTATGAACGAAATTTCACAACGCGGTCTCCTGCCTATAACACGCCCCCGAGTTACGCGTCCAGCCGTTGGAAATGATCGCTGATGATTCAATCACATTGAAGTACTTCGAAGATCATTGATTGGTAAGATATACGGACAGGGCGAGTCGTGGAAAGCGCGGAGGCCACGAGTCAAAGAGCGCTTTCACAGACGGAACCGTTCAAAGAGCGGAGCGGGTGGTGCCGATGGAGCACAGACACATCGCCCACGCACGTCGTCGAGATATTTTTGAAAATCCCCACTGAGCGATGGTGGCGAATGGCTATTTAAACAGGCCTTCTTTCTCCAGCTTCCGCACCACGCGCTCATCGACCAGATCTTCGGCCTTCAGCTTGCTGAACTTGGGATCGATGCGGCTCAAGATGCGTACCGTGTTGCGCACGCCGTCGACGGTGGGAAATATTCGCCGGCTGTAGAGCGACCGTATGGCCTCATAACCGGCAACGCCGTCCTCGACCTGCGGCAGGCGCAACCATTTCATCAAGATATTGACGACGCGTTGCTTGTTCGCCGGCTCTTGAATCCGTGTCGATCTGTCAAACGAGCCTTGCCCGTCGATGCCTCGCCAACTACGCGACGCCACGATCGCCGCAAGAACCGAAGCAAAATCACGAGAAATCCGCACTCCGATCACTCCAGTACTCCATCGATCCAACCCTTCCTCTTTCTCACCGTATCGTCCGCGCCTTGGGATCGAAGACGAAGAGCCCCACCATGCAGAGCGTGCCGACGATGCTCATCGCCGCCGCGGCCCAAGGCGCGCCGATCGCCGCCGACAAGGCGCCGATGAGCGTGCCGCCAAGAAGCAATAACACCTGATTCATGTGAAAGATCGCGATCGCCCGGCCGCGAAACTCGGGCGGCGAGTAACTTTGAATGACGGTTTGCACGAGCGCGTGGGAACTCACATGGCAAAGTCCAATGGCCGCCATCAAAACCATCGACAGCGAGAACCAGGGCGACGCCGAGAAGACCACCACGAGCACGCCGTAAAGCATGACGCCGACCAGCATCATGATGCCGCGCGGCATGCGGTCGCCGAAGGTGGCAATGATCATCGCGCTGCCGAGCGCGCCGATCCCCATCGAGGTCAAGAGCAGCCCCTGCCCTTGCGCGCCCACCTCGAGAATGTCGCGCGCGAAGATCGGCAACAGCGTCGAAAAAGGCACCATGAAGAGCGAGGCGACGATCACGATCAATAGGCTGCTGCGAACCTCGTCTTTGCGCCAGGAAAATTTCCACCCCGTCACGATGCTGCGCGCGAAGGATTCGTTCTGGCCGCCGTGACCGTGTCGCGCCGCAGCCGCGCGCCGCCCCGATTTCATTTGCGTCGTCCAGATCGTCGCGAGAATAAAAAACAGACCTTGGACGCCGTAGGCCACCCCGGTATTGAAAGCAGCGATCAACACGCCCGCCAGGGCCGGGCCGGTGCTGCGCGCCATGTTGAAAATGACGGCGTTGAGACCGATGGCGTTCGTCAGATTCTCAGGCGGCACTGTGTCGGAGATCATCGCGGCGCGGGAAGGCTGAAGAAACACTTGGACGGAGGCCATGAGAAACGCGGTCAAATAGACGTGCCACGGCTCGATGAGACCGAAAAGAATCAGTGCCGCCGTGGCGGTGAAAATAAAACCGATGGCGAACTGCGCCGTCACGACCAGGAACTTGCGCGAGTAGCGGTCGGCGACGCTGCCGGCGATGGGCGATAAGAACAAGAAGGGGATCGCCTGAATGCCGCGGACCAGACCCAGTTGCAGCGCGGAGTCGGTCAGTTCATAGATGAGCCAGCCGCGCGTCACCTGATCCATCCAGACACCGAGCGATGCGAAGACCTGCCCGTACCAGAGCAGGCGGTACTCCCGGTGGCGCAGCGCGTCGAATGCGCGCAGGCGCAACAAGAATCGGATCGGATAGCTAAGCGGCTTTTCGTTTGCGTTTACGGCGCTCGGGCCGGCCGGAGCATCGGCCGGTTCTTGTTGGCTCGACCGTGATCGCAGAGTGAACTCCAAACTGGCCGAAGGAGACGAGGCGGCTCGCAGACCCTAAAGCCGGGGCATCGGAATATTTTTTATAGCACGCGGTCACAAACAAGGTCCAGCCAGGCATTGAGAAAGTAGAGTGCTGGAAGGTTGGAGCAATGGAACATTAGGTTTTCTGACCCCCAACACTCCAGAACTCCATTACTCATCATCATGACAGTTCTTCCACCGAGGCCACTCCAGTTTCGGTGGCTACGAAATCGCGAAAATCCATGATAGCCTGCGAGCCTATGCAGCGCGTTTGGCGCTGCTAGGATCGAGCTAGCACGAGCGCCGTTCGTGAGGAGTGACGACTTTGCCTGACTCGACTCGACAGCCTTGGCGCTACCGCCTGGATCAATCGATCCGCGATCTCGTTATGAGGATCATTGGCTGGTTGGCGCCGGAATTCAACCCAGCCGACGTCGATCCGCGCAGTCCGTCAATCAATAACATTCTGCTGGTTCGAGCGAACTTCCGCATGGGTAATGCCGTTCTCGCGCTTCCGGCCATCGCCGCATTTCGGAAAACATTTCCCGACGCGAGAATCGATTTTGTCGGCTCACCGATCTCGGAACTGCTCTTCGAGCAGCAGCCTTTGAACCATCACTACGTGGCGCCGCGGCGATTTCCCCAAGTGCTCTGGCAATACCCGCGCCTGATGCGCAAGCTGCGCGCTCAAGGTTACGATTTAGCCGTTGATGTGAGTTGTTCTCAATCCGGGGGCGCCGCTTTCATTATCGGTTTATCGGGCGCGCGAATCCGTGCCGGCATTGCCGGGAAGTGGGATCGTTTGTTCAACCTGAAGATTGCAAAACCGCGACATCCAAACAAATATCGGAAACTGACCGAGCTCTTCGCCGCTTTGAATCTAGACTCTGTCAACTCCGTGGGGTCTGTCGAATTCTCAAACGTGGAAAAGCAAGCGGCACTGACAGAGCTACAATCCCTTGTTGGCGAGAATAGCGGAAAGACCGTAGGCGTGTTTGTCGGCGGCCGAAAGCTCCGCGGCAAACGCTGGCCGATGGAGCATTTCGCCGGAGTGATCCACGAACTTCATCAACGCGGCATTCGCGTCATCACGTTTTTTGGTCCCGAGGAAAAAGACCTGGCCGATTCGCTCCACGCTTCCGTGGACCCGTCCATCCCGATCATCTTCGAACCCTCCGTGCGAAAATTTGCCGCGATGATTTCACGCCTCGATCTGTTGATTTGCTGTGACTCAGGCCCCATGCATCTCGCCTGCGCCGCCGGTGTCCGCGTCGTGGCGATCTTTCGGGAAGAAGACGTCCAGCGCTGGTCGCCGCCGGCCAGCGCAGCAAGGACTGTTACCGCTCCGAACGGCGTCGCTGCCGTCACCGTCGTGCAAGCCGCTCTCGATGAGCTTGCCCTCGTCAAACCCTCCGGCTCTGGACCGATAAAACCGCAAGCCGCCGTGCAAGGCTGAAACCTGCATCCGTCTCTCCTGCCGTGTCGGCGTCAACTTTCTTAGCCGTTGGAATCTGCCGCTGCGATTTTCTTTGAATTAAGAATTTTGCAGCGAAAAAACTCTGAAATTCCCTGCAAATCGTTGGCGCATCGATTGCTCATTGTGGAGTCATGATTCGCTCAGGAGGGGATCTCATGAATAAGCATCTCATTCACGGTTTGGCTGTCGGCGCGGTTTTTACGGTGATGATCACCTGGGTCGCGGCCTCCGATACGCTCGCCGAAGGCGGCCTTGCCTTACTGGCATCGATTGTTTTCGGCCTGTCCGCCGGTCTTTGCATTGGCGGCTTGATTGCAGCGAATTTCGCCATGCTTGCAGCGGAAGAAAAGAAGGTGACGAAAGAAAGAGCGGTAACTAGCGAAACACCGCAAACCGCCGCGCACGTCCACGCCTGAACGCGGCGCATATCACCTTCCAAACGGCGCTGGCTAGGGTTGATCAGGCCAGCGCCGATTTTTGCCTGGTGCCTTGACCGCTGTGCCGGTCTGAGCGACTGGCGGCTGCTCGCCAGGCAATGTTTCCTCCTTTATCGAAAGCCTCGAAAGTTTACCTTCCGTCATCCTGAGCGCGAGCAGGGGAACTGCTTTGGCTCAAAATTCAATTTGGCGTGAGCATCCGTCCCTTCAACGACAACAACGACCAGGATCTTACGAAAAACTTCCGGATGCACAGCGGTCGTCGCGACATTTTCGGCCCCACAGTAATGACTTGCACGCGGCAAATAAGTTAAAATTACTCGTAGCTCTGCCATCGAGTGAGGTCACTATGCCGAGAGCCTGCTCGCTATCTTTCTATGCCAGGCTGCTTTCAATCATCGCCCTGCTGACAGCGCCAGGGCCTTCCCACGCCGCCGATGCACCGCCCGCCTTAATCGTGCGCGAGACCGGTGTCGCTCTGTACGCACAACAAGACGCTGAAACGAATCGCATCGCCACACTCGAGAAGGATGAAGTTCTTTTCCCGATGGTCGAAGCGGTCGGGAGAGAGGTTTGGTACATGGTGCGCACCAAACAGGGAGTTGTGGGTTGGGTGCGCGGCGTCGATGTCATCGCCAGCAACCAAACGAGAGAGGCTTTCAAAGAAAAAGACAGCGACACATCGACTTGGGCCGCGCGCACGGCGGACGGCCGCATCTTCCGCGGTACCTGGAGCGTCGCTCCGAACTCCACCCAGCGATCAGCCAGCGGCGCCTGGACATTGAGCGATGACACCGGCACCACCGTGATGCGCGGCAGCTGGTCCGCCGACAAACACAATACCGGCTGGAACGGCGTCTGGCGCGCCCAAGTCGAGGGCCGCGAGGGAGAACGTAGCGGCAGCTGGTCCGCCGAGCTTCCCCATGTTCGCAACACGCCCTTTTCCGAGCTATTCGCGGCCGCCGCCCGGGAAGCGATCCGCGGCCTTTGGACGGGCAGCAACCAGTCGGGTAGCTGGTCCATACGGAGCGCCAAGAAATCGCAGTAATTCCGATGCCGGCTCGCCCGGTTCCCGATTCATTGGTTGAGTTTTTCCCCGCGCGGTCGATCAGCTGTGCTATAATCGCGATAAACTGTGATGCCGCGCGCTTTAGCGCCAGACCGCAAAGCGCGCCCCGGAATCGACACCGAGCATAGGAAAAGATATCGAGCGCCCAAGTGTCGCGCTCATCTCCAAGGATCAAGAAAGGGCTATACGATTCATGAATGCCGTCACTTCTCCGCGATTTGAGCCCATGACCACGGGCGTGCTGCTCGATCGCGCCTTTCGCCTTTACACCAGCAATTTTGCGCTGATGCTCGGCATCGCCGCTGCAGCGTATGTGCCGTTTTATTTGATCATGCTCGTGGTTGAGTCGAGCTTCGGCGGCAACTTGCCGGCGCGCCAAATCGGTCTATCGACACTGCTCTTTCAGGTCGTGTTTTTGATGCTTTGGGCGAGTCTCGCTTTTCCGATCGCCAGCGGCGCGACCACATACGCGATCAGCGAACGCTATCTCGGCAATGATGTCACCATCGGCGGAGCGCTGCGCCGCGGCTTGAGCCACTTCTGGCCATTGTCGATCGCGCAGATTACCGCCACCATCCGAGTGATGTTCGGTTTCATGCTCTTGATCGTTCCCGGCATTCTTTGGATGCTGGCGTATTCGCTGGTCGTTCCGGCGATCGTTGTGGAAGGCCAACGAGCGCTCCCCAGTCTTCGGCGCAGCCGTGACTTGATCAAGGGCTATCGCGGTAAAGCGTTTGGCATTATGTTGGTCGTCGGTCTGCTTCAAGTGGTTCTCGCCGGCGGCGTGGGCGTGCTCAGCGGCCTGTTTTTCAACGACGAGGCGGCAAGCGGCGCGATCCTAAGCTCCGCATTCCACAATCTGCTGTCGATCTTTCTCACTCCTCTTGGAATTATCGCGGCCATTCTCCTCTACTACGACATGCGCATCCGCAAGGAAGGTTTCGATCTCGAAATGCTCAGCCGCGCCATTAAGACCGAAACGCAAGGTCTGGCGGCTGCGCCGACCCCGAACCGCTGACTTAATGCCGGCCGCCGCGCAACTCGACCCAATTCCCGCGCCGGAAAAAATCCGCGAGGCGACCCGCGCCGTCCTCGAGCGTCCGGAGTTCGCCGAACCGTCGCGCTGGCATGAATTTCTTTTCGAGATCCTTAGCGCGGTCAAAAAATGGCTCGACGGGCTAAGCAGTTGGGCGGAGACGAATCCCACCCTTGCACGATTTTTCTTCATCGTCGCGCTTTTGATCCTGCTCGTTTGCCTTGGCCATATCCTTTATCTCGCCCTGGCCGACGTGCTGCCTTTTCGACGAAAGAAAGATGGCCCGACTGCCGGGCGCGCTCG
>JAICHC010000096.1 GCA_025922795.1 Candidatus Binatia bacterium
ATCAACTAATGGCGGCGAGTACCGGAGTGCGTTTAAGCGGACAAACATCTACCGCGACGAAGATCAGGAGAGGACAGAATTCGCCGCGCAGCTTGGAGTTGTTCATATCTTAAACAAATTTTGTACATTGCGTGTCGTTGCTTCGGCTATCTCTTCCACAGACATCCCCTTGATAGTGGCAATGGTCTCTGCGACAAAGCGCGCGAACGCCGGTTCGTTGCGCTTGCCGCGATGCGGCACCGGCGTGAGATAGGGCGAGTCGGTTTCGACAAACATTCGGTCCAGCGGCAGTTTGCTGACAACTTGCCTCAAGGGCTGGGCGTTCTTGAAGGTGATGATACCGGTAAAAGAAAGATAGAAGCCCAGGTCAAGATACGCGCGTGCCGCTTCGTAATTGCCGGTAAAACAGTGAATTACGCCGGTTAGTTTGCCGCCACCTTCTCGGCGCAGTAACTCAACTGCTTCTGGCGCGGCGTCACGCTCATGCACGACGATCGGCAATCCGGTGTCGCGCGCCATGTGGATGAAATGCACGAACACGCGGCGCTGCACATCATGCGGCGAGTGGTTGTAATAATAATCGAGGCCCGTTTCGCCGACGGCGATCACTTTGGCGTGACGAGTTAAGCCGCGCAACCGGCGTAGCTCCTCCTCGCCGACGTCTTTGGCATCGTGCGGGTGCATGCCGACCGTTGCGTAGATGTTCGCAAACGATTCCGCCAAGTGGATCGCCTCCGTGTTACTGGACATATCCCCCGCGCCGCCGACGGCGATGATCGTTTCGACACCAGCTACGCGAGCGCGTCCGATCACGCCTTCGATTTCGCCGCAGTATTCCTTTCCTTGAATGTGGGCGTGGCTGTCGATCAACATGAATGACCCCAGAGGCTACTTCTTGGGTTCGGTTTCGATGCGCGGAAAAAGATTCTTGGGCGGATTGATTTTGTGCCCGGCGACAAACCCCTCGCCCCAGGGAGCCGCCAACCGGGCTTGGTCGACAGCAAGCAAGCCGCGCAATTCGCGAGCGGTATCGGGCATAAACGGCGCCAGCAAGCGAGACAAGGTCCTCACGACTTCCAGGGAGTGATGCAGCACTTCACCGACCCGAGCTTGCTTGCTCGAATCTTTGATCAACGTAAATGGTGCGGTTTGAACGATATATCGATTGGCATGATCGAGCGCCCCCCAAATCGCCTCGAGAGCTCGATGAAACTGCAGCTCCGCCATCTGTTTCCTAAGGTCGAATTCTGCGGCGGCAAATGCGTCGCGCAGCTTGAGGTCTTCGTCTATCCGGTGCGCGCTCAGCGGCTGCACCACGCCGGCGAAATACTTCTGCTGCATGGTCAACACGCGACTAACGAAGTTGCCAAGATTGTTGGCCAAATCCGCGTTGATCCTGGTCACCAACGCTTCCTCGGAAAACTTGGCATCCTGACCGAAAGGCATTTCGCGCAGCAGAAAATAGCGAAAGGCGTCCATGCCGAAGCGCGCCTTCATTTCCAGTGGGCGAACGACGTTTCCCAAGCTCTTGGACATTTTACCGGAATCCATCACCCAATAACCGTGCACGTTCAGATGATCGTAAAGCTTTAAGCCGGCGGCCATCAGCATCGTTGGCCAGTAGATGGCGTGGGGCTTCAAGATATCTTTGGCGATCAGGTGATTGGCTTTCGGCCAAAGAGAGACCATGGCATCTCCGCCCCGATACTCCAGAGCGCTTACGTAATTGAGCAGAGCATCGAACCAAACGTAGGTCACATAATCGGCGTCGAAGGGGAGCGGAATACCCCACTGCAAACGGCTGGTTGGCCGCGATATACAAAGATCTTCGAGCGGCTCTCTGAGAAATGCCAAAACCTCCGTACGATATCGTTCCGGGCGAATGAGATCGGCCTTCGCATTGATCGTCTCAACCAAGCGCTGCTGGTATTTGCTCATGCGAAAGAAATAGTTCTTTTCGCTGATGTATTCCGGCGCCGTCTGGTGATCCGGGCATTGACCGTCGAGCAGTTCTTTCTCCGTATAGAATCGTTCGCAGCCGTAACAGTAGAAACCGCCGTATTCGCCGAAGTAGATGTCGTCGGCGTTATAAATCTTTTGCAGAATCGTCTGAACGAACGATACGTGATAGTCATCGGTGGTGCGAATAAAGTGGTCATAAGCGATGCCGCAGCGATCCCAGGTCGAGCGAAACAAACCGCTGATCCGGTCGGCGTACTCTTTGGGCGAGGTGTTGTTGGAAGCCGCGGCTTGGGCGATCTTATCGCCGTGCTCGTCCGTCCCGGTCAGCAGGAATGGCTCATCGCCGATCGATTGATGATAGCGCTTCAATGTATCGGCTACGATGGTCGTGTACGTATGACCCAGGTGCGGCTCGGCGTTGACGTAGTAGAGTGGCGTGGTGATGTAAATCGGCGGCATCAGCGACTCCCGACCAGGCCAAAAAAGAAATTCTCCAGCACCATGCGCCGATTCAGATTCCGTTGAATGCCGGCGGTCGCAGCCGATATTCCAGCCAGTGCGGCAAGCGCGCGATCCGCGCTGGATTCCGCCGCCCGGCGCTCTATCTGCGCCAGCATGTCTAAGTTCACAAGCTCATCCGCCTTGCTCGTTACGCCGTAAATCAACATGTCGCGGTACCAACTTTCCGCCCATCTAAGAAAGTCGAGCGCGTCATCGCGAGTCGCCGCCAGCGCCTCGGCTGCCACGGTGGCGGTCTGATAATCGCCGGCCTTCAACGCATCGAGCTGGCCACTCCAAACTTTTCGGTTCTCAGCCAAGGTTGCGTGATCTAAATTCAGCGCCACGCCGATGCTTCCCAAGGCCATGGCGGCAAGAAAAGCTGCCTCCTCGGCTTTCACGTTGTGCTTCGTTTGTAAAAATGCTGCAACTGCCGCGCGCGGCAAGGGAGCGAACGAAAGCCGCAAACAACGCGAGCGCAGAGTCGGCAGGAGCGCGCCCGCGTTCGCCGCGATGAGAATGATCAGGGAATTCGCCGGAGGCTCTTCAAGCGTCTTCAGCAGGGCGTTTTGCGCTGAGGCGTTCATCAAGCCGGCCCGATCAACAATCGCTATTTTTGGTTTGCCGCCGAAGGATCGAAAGCGTAGCTCGCGCTCGAGTTCGCGAATCTGTTGAATGCTGATTTCTTTTTTTTCCGGTAAGAGACTGAGAAAGCGCACGTCGGCGTGGTTTCCGTCGATGATGCTGGCGCAGTTGAGGCAGCGGCCGCAGTAATCGCCGGTGAGCTCGGAACAATGAATCGCCTGTGCAAGAGCCCTGGCAACCGTCCGTTTGCCGATGCCTTCGGGGCCGAGAAACAAATACGCGTGATGCAGGCGCTCGTTTGCGAGCGCCGCGCGCAGCATTGCCAGTTGCTTGGAATGGCCGGTTATTTCAGTGAAACCCATTTCAAAGTAGTTCCCGTTCTAGAATTTTACAAATTTCTTCGGTCACTTCGCTGACGGAGCGCGCCGCATCGACGATGCGGAACCGCTCGGGCTCCCAGCGCGCTATCTCAAGGAATCCCCTTCGTACTTTCTCGTGAAATTGAATTTCTTCGCGTTCAAACCGGTCTTCCGGCGAACGATGCGCCGCCGCTTGCGCCTGCCGGAGCGCGGTTCGCGCCCGGCCTACATCGACCGGGCAATCGAATAAAAATGTTAAGTCAGGACGAAGTCCCTCGCTCGCGGTGTCGTTCAACCGCCGTAGCCAATCGAGCTCGATGCCTCGACCGTATCCTTGGTAAACCAACGTCGAGTCGGTAAAGCGATCACACAGCACGATTTTTCCTGCATCGATGGCGGGACGAACGATCTGATTGACGTGCTGCGCCCGATCCGCCAAGTAGAGAAACAGCTCCGTCGCAGGCGCGATTTCATTATCGCCCACCTCGACCAAAACCTTGCGGATCAATTGACCGAGTGCTGTACCGCCTGGTTCGCGCGTCACCACACAGTCGCGGTTTCGCTCGCGAAGATACTTCTCAGCGGCTTGAATTTGCGTGGTCTTGCCCGTCCCATCCCCGCCCTCGAAGGTGACGAAACGAATCATCAATTAAAACAATGAAGAAAACCGGCAGAAGATGCAAATCGGGAGAAAGAGAATCAATCGACGGAGTGGAGCGGAGAGTCTGAAGTGACTAAGCCTTGCTTTCACCCAGGAGCAGATTGATGCCGTTGACTAGCTGAGTGCTGGTAAACGGTTTGGTGATGTAATAATCCGCTCCTAACTTATAGCCACCCAGGACATCTTCATATTGGACCTTGGCGGTCAACAGAATAACCGGGATCGTCGATGTTTCGTTCTTGCCTTTAAGCCGCGTCAGCACTTCCAAACCGTCCATCTCGGGCATCATGATATCCAAGATGATTAGGTCTGGCTTCTGGTTCGGCAGCATGTTTAAGAGTTCGGGACCGCTTGAGGCGCTAAAAACCGTATAGCCGCGCCCTTCCAAAATGGTTTTGACGATCGTGATGATATCGGGATTATCGTCAACCACCATTATGGTCTTCTTTGTATCCATGCTTGCTCCCTCTCACGCCCCATCCGTATCCATTGCCAGCAGCCGAGACCAGGAACGAGCAGGCATCAGCGGGAATTTGGCTGTGACAAAAAGGCCTGAAAACCCTCACGTATAGGTTTCCAAAGCGTTGTAGATCCGTAATTTAGCATCTTGCGAGCGGATTGTAAATTGACAATTTTCTTACGTTTAACTACGGCGTCACGGCACGCCAGTAATTTTGTGAAATCGTCGTCGGCAAGGATGCATGGGAGGTATTTATTGTCGCGGCTGGGATCAAGGGCACCGTGAGATTCAAAGCCTGGCGGCTAAAGAGCAGGCGAACAGTGCCTTCAATGTCCAAGGCTGCCCTGCCGCTTCCCGGGATGCCGGCCTCGTTCACCAACACGGCGCCAAGCAAGTCCTTGCTGCTCGACCCCGCCGTCTTAAAGCTGATATCAGTCCCTGTGACGATGATCAGTCCATCCCAGCGGAAAGTTCCGGTTATAATCAGATCTGCGTTTCTGACCACTAAAATTCCGGCGCCAGAAACGGTTCCCGTCAGCGTGGCTGCATCACCCGAGGCTAATAATCCATCGATGCAGTGCAACTGCGGTGAAGTTTGGTTGCCCCAAGTCTGATTTTCCACCAGTAAGCCGCCGGAGCTTGGAACCCAACGCACGGTAGCGGACGCTGAAGCGCAGAGTTCATCAGCAAACTGCGCGATGAAAGCCGCAGGAAGATAAGTACTCGTTGCGATCGCCGGCGTATCCGGGCCGCTATCAAGAATACCTAGCCGTGGAGGGTTGCCGAGGGCCTGGAAGATTAATCCGGCGACCGTGTCATCCCCACTCGTAACAGCGCTTCGCGCCTTCGACTCGGCGATCGGGCGGCCGGTTATCGGATCGTGATCAACGCCGGAAACAAATAGGGTATCCCCGGTGAGATTGACTCCGGCGGCGTTCCCCCGGAGGACCACAGCGGCATCAGCGAGATCATAGGACTTGGTCAATTGAGCTTGAAGAACGTGTCCGGCGCCGCGGGCAGCCCCGGTCGACTGCACGATAATTTGAGCCGCAAGCGGTCCAACAGCCGTCGATGACAAAAACGCAACGGCAAATTGTCCGGACGAGAAAGATTTAGACTGGTTTGAGGGAGTTGGTGGAAAATTCGTCGCCTGGGCAATCTCTCTTTTTCCCCACTCCACTCCAGCGGCCGAAAAATAGAACGCTTCCGTGCTACCCCGCAAATTAGCCAAAACCTGGAAGTCGTTACGCAACATCACGCCAGCACCGATGCCGACCGCCAGTAGCACAGCGAGAATCATCAGCGAGCTCATCAGGACCAGGCCGCGCTGACTGCGCAAGCTCTTATCACGCATCTTTATGATGTCCCTCAATTGCGAAACTCGACGCTGCTCGAGAGTGCAGAGCTCAGGTATGCGGCGATTTTGGGATCAGGATTCTTCGCCCGCACGGCAAACTCTATTTTGACTCGCTTGATCGTTTCGAGAGCGGGCGGGTTGCTGATCTCGGCTCCGTTTCGATCAAAGTATGTAAAAATTCTGCCGGCCACCGCAGGTACGACGTAGGCAACCAGACAATCGCCGTTTCGCCGGATGATGTAGGGACCAGGGCATGTCGATGTCGGCCCCGTCAGCTCGTAGCGAATACTCTCGCGTGGATCAATATCGGCGCAGTTGCCGTTGCCGTTCAGGTCCATCTGGATGTGAATCACTCCAGGACTTGCTTGGTAGACGCGGTTACAGACAGTATCAGCATCGTTCATCGGATCATCGGCAGCGCCGGTCTCCGGGGGTGCGCTGCCGTTGCCCCACGAGCCGGCGTTTCGGAGATCCCGCGCAATGATATCCAACGCTCCGCGCGCGTCCTCGAGCGTCGCGGTTTTCGCCTCGAGGGCCAGCGAATGAAAGATCTCGCTGCGAAAATAGGCGTAGAGAAGAACGATCATCAGCGCTCCGAGCAGCAACGACACCAATTGTTCGATCAAGGTCGCGCCGCCTTCGTTTAGCCGCAAGCACATCACGCCTATTCTCCCGTGAAGACCAGTGTCGATAATGTAACCTCATGGTTTTCGTGATCGCGCCATGACACGGTCACGTCAATTTGTTTGAGGTCGGAGCCGAGAGACGACGTGGATATTTTCCAACATCGGTCTAAGAGTCCAGGGATGCCGGTCTTTGCCGAAAGACTCCGATCACCGCCACCGGGACATAGATCAACGTCGTCCAGCGGGCGGCGCGCCTGTAGTTCTTCCATCTTGTCCTGCGCCAAATGGATCGCCACTGTTGAGTTGTCGCTGACCGTTTGCCGGCGAATCAGATTGACGCTGCTGAGCGAGTAGCTCATGACCGCCACGGCAACGATGCCCATAGCCGCCAGGATCTCGTTGAAAGTGAAACCGGCTTCTCTTCCACCACGAGCCATGAGACGTCCTCAGCTCCTTCAACAGTCCTCAGAGCAGCTGCTCGGCATACAAATTCTGACCCTGCCCGTTGCACTCACGACAATCTGCCTGCACGAATTGTTAGAATTGCGCAGTCTTACCCGATTTGAACCGGCCGTACCTCGCGGAGAAAATGAAATCATGCCTGCTTTGGTTATGCTCGTTCCGGGCGCGAGCGGCTTGGTTTGGAGCGGCTTTGAGTCTCGCTCGATGGTGTATTCGCTGGCGTCCTGGAGATAAGCCAATTGAAAGCTGGTGTTTTCCGCCGCCGCGCGCATCTTGATGTTATGCAGTTCGGATTGAATCTGCCGAGTTGAACTGTTCAACGCGTAACCCGGCATCCAGCTGCGCCAGTTGGGCAATGCGATGGCGGTGATAATTCCTACCAGCGCGAGAACAACCACCAACTCGATACTTGAGAACCCATTTCGCAGCGCGTAAATTTTCATGCCCCCCTCCAGGCCGCGGAAAATACTGCCGCGACCGCGTAGATGTCAAGAGCCTCTGAAACGGCTGGCCGGGCAAGCACAAAAAATTTTGAGCCGGATCAATTGAATGTTAAAATGCAATTATATTTAGGTTCTCCGGAGGTAAGTATGCGCAAAGTGACTCTAGCCGCCTTAATCGCGGGAATGTCCGGGGGCGGTGTCGGCACGCTCGACGCAGCTTACGTACTCAAGCTTAAAAACGGCAAGGAGTATGTCACCGCACGTTATTGGCAGGAAGGTGCTCAGGTGCTTTTTGATACCTACGGAGGGACATTCGGCGTCGAACGGGAGTTTGTCACGAAAATCGAGAAGACCGATGAGAACTTCAGGGTCGATGCCGTCACGGAGCGCAATCCAGGGCCGGCGGACGCTAAAGAACAAGGGACTGATGCCGAAAGCAAATCAACAGTTGCACCAAAACCCGAGAAAAAAAGGGATCCAGGTGACCCCATCGTGCGCGAATTTAACCGCTTCAAGGAAAAATCCACGGAAGTCGATGGCATGCTGACGAGCGAAATCCGCGATCTGCTAAAGGAGATAAAAATCTTTAAGGACAAAATCAGCGGCGATAGCAAACTATTCCTGAACTACGGGCGGGAGTTCAACGATGTTCACGAGATCAGCTCCGCAGTTGAAGCTGCTCTGGAATCGCGCCGCTAATAGTTTTGCTTCCAGTTAACGAGTTTTAACGGCTGGCTC
>JAICHC010000097.1 GCA_025922795.1 Candidatus Binatia bacterium
CTCTTGAGCCGTGCCGACAAGGAACGGATCGCCTATCACGAGGGCGGCCACGCGATCCTGGGCCTGGTGGTGCCCGGCGCCGACCCGGTCCATCGGGTAACGATCGTACCCCGCGGGCAAGCGCTCGGCGTGACTTATCAGCGCCCCGACAGCGACCGCTACAACTATCCCGAGGCCTACCTGCGCGCGCGGATCGTCGGCATGCTGGGAGGGCGTGCCGCCGAGGAGATCGTTTACGGCACCAAGACCACTGGAGCCGAGAGCGACATCGAGCAAGCCACCGGTCTGGCCCGCCGGATGGTCACGCGCTGGGGCATGAGCGAGCGGCTCGGCTTGGTGCAACTCGCGCCCCGGGAAAATCCCTATCTGAACGGCGCCGGCAGCTTCGGAGGCTCGAAGCCGTTCAGCGATCAGACCGCGGAAGCCATCGATGACGAGGTGCTAAAAATTATCAACGAGAGCCACGAAGAGGCTAAACGCCTTTTAACCGTGCATCGCAAACAACTCGAAGCGCTTGCCGAGGCGTTGGTGGCGCGGGAAACGCTCAACGAGCAGGAAATCCTTGAGGTGACGGGCTTGCCGCCTGCGCCGGCGCTGGAAACGGCGATGTTGCCCGTTGATGTCGCGGATGGCAGGAGCGCCGGCCCGGCGTCCTGAAGGTCTCAGCGCGACGAACATCTCCTCGTACGGGACAGTCGTAGCCGAAGCGAGGACGAAGATTTCACCACTAAGGTGGCGAAGATCACGAAGCTGAGAATTTAATTAATCCGAATCCTTCGTAACTTCGCGCGTCCGTCATGAGAGGGTCACGGTGCAGGCGCTCGAAAAATCAGTGGACCAATCTCACCGAGGAGGTCAGCTATGGAGAAGGCTCTTGCTTCGTTTGCCCCGTATGCCTATGCGCTCCTGCGAATTATTGCCGGACTCTTGTTCGTTTGTCATGGCGGGCAAAAAATCTTCGGCTGGTTTGGCGGCCAGCCGGTTCCGCTCGCTTCCTTGTTCGGTGCGGCAGGTATCATCGAGATAGTTCTCGGCCTGCTGATTACCATCGGTCTCCTCACCGGCTACGCGGCCTTCATCGCCAGCGGCGAAATGGCCGTCGCCTATTTCATGGCCCATTTTCCTAAAAGTTTTTGGCCGCTTGAAAACGAAGGCGAGCCGGCGGTGCTATTCTGTTTTATCTTTTTGTACATGGCGACCCAGGGCTCGGGGATCTGGAGTGTCGATGCAGCACGTGGCGCCCGCGGGGTTGAGATACCTGCTAGAAGAGTCCGGTAGGCTGCTACCGCCCTGCAGTGAAATCCGAAGCACGAAATCCGAAGCTCGAAACAATATCAAATGACAAATCCCAAATGTTTCAACATGCTGACCGGCGGGTTTCATTCGATATTCGAATTTTGAAATTGTTTCGGATTTCGATATTCGAATTTCGGATTTCGCTTCACGCCGCTAGGGGATCATGACCATCACAGCTCCGGTCGTTACACTCTCGCCGCGGGATTACGACGCTTTCTTGTTCGATCTCGACGGTGTGCTCACCAAGACGGCGAGCGTTCACGCGGCGGCGTGGAAAAAGTTGTTCGACGGGTTTCTCCAGGAGCGCGCAGCGCGCACGGGCGAAGCGTTCCTCCCTTTTGACATCGATGCCGACTACCGGCGCTACGTTGACGGCAAGCCGCGTTACGACGGCGTGGCAGCGTTCCTCGAATCGCGTGGAATTGAATTGCCTCTCGGAACGGCCGAAGACGGCCCCGGCGAGCAAACCGTGCACGGGCTCGGCAATCTGAAGGACCAGTATTTCACCCGGCGTCTAGCGCAGCAGGGCGTCGAGGTCTATGACGCGACGATTGCGCTGGTTCGCACGCTTCGAGCGCAGGAGATCAAGACTGCGGTGGTGTCCTCGAGCATTAATTGTGCGGCGGTGCTCGAGGCAGCCGGCCTAGCGCAGATGTTCGACGCACGGGTGGACGGCATGGATATCACCCGCCTGGGTCTCGACGGCAAGCCCGCGCCCGATGCTTTCCTGGAAGCTGCGCGGCGCCTCAAGGTCGATCCTTCGCGCGCGGTGGTCGTGGAGGATGCGATCGCCGGCGTGGAGGCCGGCCGCGCCGGCCGATTCGGTTTGGTCATCGGCGTCGATCGCATCGGCCAGTCGCAGGCGCTGCGCAGGCCGGCGCCGATCCAGTGGTCACTGATCTGGCGCAGGTCAAAATAGCAGTGGAGCTGCCTTCCGCCTGGTCACTGGTCTACGAGGGCTTTGACCCGGCACACGAGGGAATCCGCGAATCCCTGTGCGCTCTGGGAAATGGTTACTTCACGACTCGAGCCGCCATGGCGTGGGCTGTGATGGATGATGTTCACTATCCAGGGACCTACCGCGCATGCGGCTATAATCGGCTGCGCACCGATATTGCCGGCCGGGTGGTGGAGAACGAGGACCTCGTCAATCTTCCCAACTGGCTCGTGCTCGAGTTTCGTATCGCCGACGGCGATTGGTTCGACGCGAGAACGGTCAAAATCTTGTCATACCAGCAGGAGCTCGATCTCCGGCGCGGGATGCTGCTTCGAACCCTACGCTTCGAGGACCGCCAGGGTCGCCTCAGTACGCTCAAGGAGCGCCGCCTGGTGTCGATGGCTCAAATGCACCTGGGCGCGCTGGAGCTGGCTCTTACCGCCGAGAACTGGTCCGCAAAGGTCACGGTCCGTTCGGCCATCGATGGACGGATCGTCAACGCGGGTGCGAAGCTTTATCGCAGATTCAATAACAAACACCTGGAGCCGCTGGCAGGCGAGGTTATTGGCGAGGACGGCGTGTCTATGCTGGTGCGCACCTGCCAATCGAATATCTATGTCGCGCAGGCCGCCCGAACTCAAGCCTTTGTAAACGATGAGCTTCGTGAAGGCCGGCGCCGGGTCATCGATGAACCGGGATATATCGGCCAGGAAATGGTGATCGATCTTCGCCAAGGCGAGATCCTGCTACTGGAGAAGCTCGCCGCTCTTTATACCTCTCGGGATGACGCCATTTCCGAGCCCGTAGTGGCAGCGCGCAAGACAATTGAGCGCGCGGGTCGCTTCGATGCTGTTATGGCGGAGCATGTGCTTGCGTGGAAGCATTTGTGGCGCCGCTTCGACGTGCATATCCAGCCGGCAGAGCCCGGCTTCAAGCTTAATGTCATGATGCTGCTTCGCTTGAACATGTTTCACCTGTTGCAGGCGGTCTCGCCCAACTCCATGGGACTCGATATCGGCGTCGCGGCGCGCGGCTGGACCGGCGAGGCCTACCAGGGACACATTTTTTGGGATGAGCTTTTTATTTTCCCGTTTCTCAATTTTCGAATGCCCGAAATCACCCGGTCTCTTTTGATCTATCGCTACCGGCGTCTCGGCGAAGCGCGCGCGGCGGCCAGACGCGCGGGGCTTCAGGGCGCCATGTTTCCCTGGCAAAGCGGCAGCGATGGTCAGGAGGAAACTCAGGAGCTCAATTTGAACCCGCATTCGCAACGTTGGGTGCCTGACAACTCCTACCTGCAACGCCACGTCGGCAGCGCCATCGCGTATAACGTGTGGCAGTACTTTCAAGTCACCCGCGACGTCGAGTTCCTGCAGTTCACGGGCGCCGAGCTGATTCTTGAAATCGCGCGTTTCTGGTCGAGCCTGGCGATTTTCAATGAGGCGCGCGGTCGCTACGAGATTCGCGGGGTGATGGGGCCGGACGAGTTTCACGAGGGCTATCCGGGTTCATCCGCTCCCGGTCTAAATAACAACGCGTACACCAATGTCATGGCCGTGTGGGTGCTGAGCCGCGCGCTGGACGTGCTCGAGTTGCTTCCCGCCATTCGTCGCGCTGAGATCATGGCACGGCTTGGATTGTCGGCGGACGAGATCGCGCGTTGGGACGAGATCAGCCGCAAGATGCTTGTGCCGTTCCATGATGACGGGATCATCAGCCAGTTCGAGGGGTACGAAAAGCTCGCAGAGCTGGATTGGGAGGGTTACCGCGCCCGGTACGGCAACATCCAACGCCTCGAGCTCATCCTCGAGGCGGAGAACGACAGCGCGAACCGCTACAAGCTATCGAAACAAGCCGACGTGTTGATGTTGTTTTACCTGTTTTCGGCCGAGGAGCTTGGCCACCTGTTCACGCGTCTGGGCTATTCGTTCGATCCCGAAATCATTCCGCGAAACGTCGCCTACTACGACTGCCGTTCGTCACACGGTTCGACCTTGTCGCGTGTCGCCCATGCCTGGGTGCTGGCGCGCTCGGACCGGCCGCGCGCGATGCGCTACTTCGCGGAGGCGCTGCAGAGCGATGTGAACGATATTCAGCAGGGCACCACTGCGGAGGGCGTGCATCTCGGCGCGATGGCGGGAAGCGTTGATCTGGTGCAGCGCGTATCGACGGGTATCGAAGTAACGGAGGACGTTCTGCGCCTCAATCCGAGACTGCCGCAGGAGATGGAGCGCCTCGACATGCGCATCCGCTATCGCGGCCATTCGCTCGATCTGCGGCTCACGCGCGAAACCCTCACCGTGCGCGAACGCGAACGCGGCGCCGCGCCGATCAATTTGGGATTCAAGGATGAAGTATACGAGTTCGCCGGCGGCACGCGCGTGTTCAAGCTCGGCAGTCAGGAACAAGAGCCGCAAAGTAAACCGCAACAGGACTTTCACCACGAAGGGCCCAGCGCAGCAGAGCCGCAACCGAAAGAATCGGAATATCTCCCGCAAAGACGCAAAGGCGCGAAGTAAGACATTTTTAATTTCGCCTTCAGATACCTCGCCGTGGGTCGGGATGATGGCGTTTGATCCGTCGCTTAGCGTCTTGGCGACTTGGCGGGAGGAATATCCGATCCGAGAGTCTTCGACTTCTGCAAAATTTCGCGACGCGCGAAAATTATGAAGCATAGTAGTACGAAGCTTAAGAATTTAACATCCAAACTCTTCGTGACCGTCGTGATAAGACCGTATTTATGAGTATCGCGACCGAAGAATCTGCGCGTTCCGCGAAGACCTCCGCAGATAGCAATACAGATGCCTATCGACAGCCGGTCGACGAAGTATTGGCTGCACTCGATACGGACACACACCGTGGGCTGAGAGCAACCGAGGTGACGGCGCGGCTCGAGAGGTATGGCAGGAACGAACTGACCGCGGAAGAGCCCGTGCCCGCCTGGAGGAAGTTTCTCGCACAGTTTCAAGACGTGCTCGTCATCCTGCTGCTCGTCGCAACATTGATTTCGGCCGGACTGTGGTTATACGAGCGCGAATCGTCTCTCCCCTACGAAGCGATCGCGATCTTCGCCGTCGTGCTGCTCAATGCGATCATGGGCTACATTCAGCAGTCACGAGCGGAGGAAGCGGTGGCGGCGCTGCGTCAGATTTCGGCGGCGCACGCCAACGTCGTTCGGGACGGCGAACGGCGGAGCATCGCGGCGGACGAGGTCGTACCCGGCGACATCATGCTCATCGAAGAAGGCGATACCATTCCCGCCGATGCGCGGCTGGTTCAGTCAACCGCGCTCCAGACTGCCGAGGCCGCGCTCACCGGCGAGAGCCTGCCGGTATCCAAGGACATCGCCCCGATCACTGAAGAGGTCGGACTCGGCGACCGCGACAATATGATCTTCAGCGGCACGGCGGCGACTTACGGCCGGGGAAAAGCAGTGGTCATAGCGACAGGCATGCAGACCCAGATGGGACGCATCGCCGGGATGCTGAAAGAAGCTCCGGAAGAGACCACGCCGCTGCAACAGGATCTCGACCGCGTCGGCAAACTGCTTGGGATCATCGTCATCGTCATTGCCGTGGTGATGATCGCAACGATTCTTCTCGTCGAAGAAGTGAGCGGTTTCGCGGCGCTTTTCGACGTGCTCATTTTAGGCGTGGCGCTGGCGGTCGCCGCGGTGCCGGAAGGCTTGCCGGCGGTGGTGACCGCCGTGCTCGCCGTCGGCGTACAGCGCATGGCGAAACGAAACGCCATCGTGCGCCACCTCGCGGCGGTGGAAACCCTCGGCTCGGCGAATGTGATTGCTTCCGATAAGACCGGCACGTTGACCAAAAACGAGATGACGGTGCGCGTGGTCGCGACGGCGAGCGGGCGGGTAAGCTTGGGCGGGACGGGTTACGCTCCCGAAGGCGAAGTGAGCCGGGACGGGCCAGGAGCGATTGAGGGCGCGCTGCGAATCGAGTTGGAGCGCGCGCTCGCGGCCGGCGATCGCGCCAACAACGCCGTCTTGCAAGAGCACGACGGCCGCTGGACTGTGCAGGGCGACCCGACCGAAGGCGCGCTTGTGGTCGCGGCACGCAAAGCCGGTCTGGAGGATGAAGCACTCGACCTACGCTTCGAGCGCATAGGCGAGGTTCCCTTCTCGTCCGAGCGCAAGTTGATGACCACGATTCATACGGATGCACAAAGGCAGGAGCGGTTGCTGGTCTTCACCAAGGGTGCGCCGGACATATTGCTTGCGCGTTGCTCGAGTGAGCTTGTGGGCGAAGAGACAAGACCTTTGCGTGACGCGCGCCGCGCGGAGATTCTAAAGATTAATGAAGAGCTCGCCCGAGAAGCCTTGCGCACCCTCGGCGTCGCCTTTCGCTCGCTGCCCGCGGATGCATTCGAAGCCGACAAAGTCGATGAGCGCGTCGAGCAAGAACTTGTGTTTGCAGGATTGATCGGCATGATCGATCCTCCGCGCGCAGAGGCAAAGGATGCAGTTGCGCGCGCGAAAGCCGCCGGTATTCGCCCGATAATGATAACCGGCGATCATCCCGTAACCGCCGCAGTCATTGCCGCCGAGCTCGGCATCGCCACCAATGGGCGGGCCATCGCCGGAGCCGAGCTCCAGAAGATGTCCGATGAAAGGCTCGACCGGACGGTCCAAGAGGTGTCGGTCTATGCGCGCGTCAACCCCGAACACAAGCTGCGGATCGTGAACGCGTTGCAGCGTGGAGGCATGACCGTGGCGATGACGGGCGACGGTGTCAACGATGCGCCCGCCCTGAAGACCGCCGATATTGGCGTCGCCATGGGCATTACTGGAACGGACGTTTCCAAAGAAGCCGCAGACATGGTGCTGGCGGACGACAATTTCGCAACCATTGTCGCGGCGGTGGAAGAGGGACGCGCGATCTTCTCGAATATTCGAAAGTTCTTGCGCTACCTCCTTTCATCGAACATCGGCGAAGTGATGACGATGTTTTTCGGCGTGCTGCTGGCGGACGCGATCGGTTTGACGGCAGCGGGCAGAGGCGGCGTAGTGCTGCCGCTACTGGCGACGCAGATCCTGTGGATCAACCTAGTGACGGACGGCGCGCCCGCGCTCGCGCTCGGCGTTGACCCGGCTGACGCGGGCCTCATGACCGAGCCGCCGCGCGCGCGCAATGAAGGCGTCATCACCCGTGGCATGTGGGCGGGCATCTTGTTCGTCGGCGCAATCATGGCGGTGGGGAGCTTGCTCGTGCTGGATGCGAGTTTGCCCGGCGGCCTCATCGAAGGCTCCGGCAATATGCGCTATGCGCAGACAATGGCCTTCACAACCTTGATGCTGTTTCAGCTTTTCAACATCTTTAATGCGCGTTCGGACGAGAAAAGCGCCTTCACGAGACTCTTCACCAATAACTGGCTATGGGCAGCCATCGTATTTTCGCTCGCGCTCCATGTCGCGGTGGTTTACATACCTTTTTTGCAGCAGGCGTTTTCAACCGTGAGTCTCAGTGCAGGCGATTGGCTCCTTTGTGCGGCCGTCGCGAGCTCGGTGCTCTGGCTGCGCGAGTTGAGCAAGATCTTAAGACCGCCGACGAGCCTCAGTTTCGCTGCTGGAAATTGACCAGCGCTCGGGTTCAGCGCGTGTCCGAATTGTTCATAGCAATCGAGTCTGTTTCACGACATTGCGCGGAGCGGGTCTCCAGATGCTCGCGTAGTCCCGCCACCGCAAATTGCTTGATCTAAAAAGCGCAGGCAAAAATCACGGACTCCCTCATCAGTGTGTATTTTTCGGCAGATTGCAGTTGATCATTCAGCTCGACCGTACTAGAAGAGATCAATATTAAAGCACGGACATCAATTCGCGAGGTATTCTGTAGTGGAGGAGATCAAGGATGTTTAAGTCAATCGCGAATCGATCAGA
>JAICHC010000098.1 GCA_025922795.1 Candidatus Binatia bacterium
CGTAACGAATGAAGTGGTACTTGTTTTCTAGTTCGTCGTATTGCAGTGGCGGTGCTTCGGCGCGTCCGGCTTCGATGCGTGCCCAGATGAAATGCGGGCCATCGTGACCCAGAGCGTGAGTGACGGCTTGTTTGAGCTCGTCCACCGTCGCTGCGGTATGAGAGCTTTTGATACCGGCGCTGCGCGCAATTCCCGCAAAATCGAGATTGCCGGCGGTCGCCACCGTGGGCTCCCCGCCGGAAGATTCGTACTGCTGGTTGTCCCAGCAAATGTGCACTAAATTTTTCGGCTGATGCAGACCAATGGTAGCGAGAGAGCCGAGATTCATCCAGAGAGCGCCGTCGCCGTCAAACACGAAGACTTTGCGCTTAGAAAGAGCGATCGCTAGGCCAAGCCCGATCGACGAGCATAAACCCAAGGTCTTCACCTGAATATTGCCGTCGCTCGGACGAACCGCGTTCCATTCCGCCGTGGCGCCGCCAGCCGTGGTGACGAACAGTTCATCGGAAAACAATGGCGCGATCGCCTGCAGACATTCGAAGCGCTTCATCATCTCCTCACAATACCGCACGGGAGAGCAGCAACGCGACTGGTCTTTTCGAGCTATTCGCCAAAGTGACCGCCCCGGCTATCTCTTCTTTCACCTTTGCGGGATCGCGCATGACGATGTACTTGATACCCAGACCGTCGAGCACCGGCTCGGTGACCAGCCCAAGCATGTGAAATGCATTGTCGCCGATATCACCGGCGTAGTAGACCAGCAGCAATATCGGCATGCCGAATTGCAAGGCTGTGGTGGTGAGGCCGTTGCAGCTGTTTAACAGCCCGCCGTTCTGCATGAGCATGGCGGTTTTTTTCCCGCCCAGATGCGCGCCGGCACAGACGCCGATCCCTTCTTCTTCGCGCCCGACCGGCACGTGGCGGATGGTGTCGTCTTCATAGAGCAGATTGATCAGCTGCAATAAATTGATGTCAGGGACGCTCGAGACCAAGTCGATCCCGGCTTCCTTTAACCCGGCAAGAATCTGCTGTGCCCCGGCGACGGTTCCCATGCGGACACCTCGATTATACGCTGAGTGTCACGTCGAAAGATCGGACGGACGGATATGGCCGGCCCATGATTCCTCTCCACTTGAGTTGAATACGCCCTTCTACCAATCCCCAAGCTAGGTGGTCAACCATGGAATTGACGCATTCGCAGGTAAAATGACGACAGAGAAGCGCGTCCCCACAGGCCAAATCTCACATTTTCGCTGAAAGTCACGATTTTTGTTCGCGAAACTGCCAACCTAAAAATATCCCGCCATAAAAACTCGTTATCCGGTAATGGTTTAAACCTTCCAGTCGGCGAAAACTGCATTGGCATAGCTTTGGCGAATGGCATGGTAAATTCCCCAAGTGGCGTGTCGGGAAAACAATGCAGGTTCCGGCATTCGCTCCAGTAACTTAAGGTCGGAGAGAATTATTAGAAGCCACAGATGAGTCCTTTCTCCTGAGAGAGTTCCATGGAGCATCTCTACCCTTTACTGACGATTTTTTCGGGAGCCACCATTGTCCTTTTGGGATCGTTTCTGTTTGCTGCGGAGCGGGAACTTAAAAGGAAACGACGAGAGATCGATAGTTTCAAACGCACGCAAACTGCCCAAGCCACAGCACAACACTCCGAATCTGTTCCGTTGCCGGAATCGATCCCTACGAATGATCCAATCCGGCAAGGTATGGAAACGCTTTCAGGCGGGCCCGAACAAAGCCAAAAGACGTCGGAACGTCGGAATGACCAAAGTCTTTTACTGAGCGCACAATCCGAGAACCAGCAGCTGCAGGAAAAGATTAACAACCTCAAGGGCCGGCTGATCACGAGTCAAACCGAACTCGCGGAATCGAACAAGCGAATTCATGAAGCCTGCGATCTCAATACGAAGCTACAAATTGAAACAGCCGGTTTGAAACAGCAGTTGGCGGAAAAGGACGAAGCGATAATAGCGCTTCAGAGCCGGGCGCTCGAGGGGGCAAAGATGAAATCAGAAAACCAAAAAAGCCGGATCGAAAAACAGCATTTGCTAGAACAAGTCAGTAATCTTCAGGACCAGCTTCGAACCGCGGAGGAACGGCTTAGTGCAATTGATGCCCAGCATGACGCGATCGCCGAGAGAAACGCACAATTGCAGCTCAGTCATACCGAGTCCAAGCAGCACACCGAAGAACTGATAGCGAAAAACACGGAGCTGCAGGCGGAGGTTGACGCGCTATCGAGCCAACTTGCCGCAGCCGAGAAGAGTCTCGAAGGCCTTCGCTCAGCTCAACGAGAGGAAGGTCCGGAGAAACAGCAGCTGCTCGAGAGCCATCGGCAGTTTACACGGGAAATCGGGGTCCTTCACCAGCAGCTTGAGACGATGCAATTGCAACTCAGCGAATCCGTCCAGCGCAATCAAGAGGCGGCCGTTTACAATGAGCAGCTGCAAGCCGAGTTGGAACAAAGACAAACCACAATCGCCGAGCTGCAGAACTCGGAACGGCATTACGTGGAACTGGCCCGGCAATATCAGGAAGCCTCCGATCGCTGCGCGCGCCTCGAAATGGAAGTCTCGGATTACGGAGAGCAATTGGAACACAGTCAAGCGAAAGCCCGCGAAATGGAGTCGGCCCAACAACAACTGGCCAACATCGAATCTCGTGAGATGGTCTATCAGGAGCAGCAACAGAAACTGGAGGCCCTCATCGCCGACTTGGAACGCGAACTTTCCGAAGGGAAATACCAGGTGGAAGCAATCGAGGATACCCACGAACGTCTGCGGGAGACCGAGCGAGCCTGTCAGGAGCTAGGCGATGAAAATCGCCGGCTGGGCGAGGAAATCTCGCGTTGGCAGAAACGCCTCGCTGCGGGCGAGGAAAACCAAAGGGAGCTGAGCATGCTTCGGCAGCAGCTGGAAGAATTACAAACCGAGCATGCCCGACTCATCGATGAAAATCGACAAGCCCAAGAGGAACGCGCGGCCAACGGTGCAAGTATCGGAGTGGCACAGTGGTCGTCTGATTCCGACGGTGCCAAAATGCTTCAAAGCAAGTTAAACATGAGTGTCGAATCGTCGGATTGGGCGGCCTCAGACGAAGCGCGTGGCAGCCCTCTTGCTGCAAGCAGTTCCGCGCCTGTAACAGCTGTTGCGAAGGAGCTGAATGCAACTCAAATTGCCTGGGGCGCTATCGTTCGGCACTGGCATATCGGCGCGGTCTTTGCCGGTGTGATCCTTCTCCTAGTCGCCGGCACAGTTGCGATGAAGATCCTAACAGCCGAAGCGCCTAATTCCGGCGATCCGGTGGTACTTGAGCCTGAAGCAACGTCTTTCGAGCGTGTCGCCGTGCCTGCCTCTAAACCACCGGTTAAAGCGGCGCCGCGTCTCCGCGGCTCGTTTCAAACTGTTCGTCCAGCCCAGGTTTTCAGCGGGCCAAGCGAAGATTCAGCGCTTATTGCCAATATTGGCCGGGGAACCAGGCTGAACGTCGTAGACTCTGTGGACGGTTGGTTAGAGATTCGCTCCAAACACGGCCGGCCGCCGGGATTCATACGCCAAGAGGCGGCGGTAAGACTCGGCTCGAACTGAAGGGCCTTCTATTGATGGCTACGCTAGCCGTAGCTTGGTATGCTGGACTGGCCCGATGCCAAGCCGAAGGATAAAAGATCAAATCTAGAGACCCTCATCTCGTGTAAGTTCCAACGTTTTCCGTATAGTCTGATCGTTTTTTGGCTCATCGATCCTTCTAGGTGAGCGAGCTACGGGAAATCGCTCAGACCGTTTTTAGATTGTTCCAAAAGATTTTTGGTGTTTTTAACAATCGCGGGTCTAGAATAAGGGCCTTCCTTAGAGTTTAATCTTGGGAATAAGGAGATGGCCAAATGCGTAACGGCAAAATCCGGATCGGCATTATGGGCTTGGGACAGATCGGCCGCCACCTCTATCACCTTGCGCTGGAAAATGACGACATCGAGATCGTTGCGGTGGCCGATATTGGCAGGCCAGAAATCATCGAGTACTTGCTCAAAAGCGACGGTATGGCGGAGCCATCTTGCAAGCTTCAAGACAACTATCTGATCAATGACAAGTTTCGCACCAGAATGCTCCAGCTTGCGCGACCAGAGGAAGTTCCGTGGGATATTCTCGGAGTCCACTGCGTGGTCGATGCGACAGGCCGATATCGGCATCGCCGGAACATGGAAGCTCATCTGCGCGGCGGTGCAAAACGGGTCGTATTGGCTTCGCTGCCGGCCGAGCCGATCGATAGAGTCGTCATACCGGGCATCAATGAGAGCGATGCAGCCAGCGCGGACAAGATCATTTCGGCAGGTTCTGCGACAACCAACGCATTTGCACTGTTACTACAATCGCTGGATCACAACCTGGGCGTCGACTGCGCGTCGATGACCACGGTTCATGCCTACAGCAGCGATCAGTCGCTGCAGGATTATGCCCACGAGGACTTTCGTCGCAGCCGGTCGGCGGCCGAAAATATTATCCCCAACAATAATGAGTCGTCGCGATGGGTGGAATTTGTGCTGCCAAAGTTCGCTGGGAAGTTGAGCGGTTACGCCCTCAACGTGCCGGTCCAACGGGGATCGTTGCTCGATCTTAACTGTGTCATGCGGGACGGGGACATCACAGTCAAACAAGTGAACGACACCATGCGCGCCGCCGCCGCTGATCACCCGAGGTTGATCGCCGTGACCGATGATCCGATTGTTTCTTCTGACGTCATCGGCTGCCGGCAATCCTTGCTGTTCGATTCACGCGCGACCATCAAGGCGGGAAAAAGAATAGTCAAAGTGTTGGCGTGGTACGAGAGCCTCGGTCATGCGTGCCGCGTGCTCGAGGTGGTGCGGCACTATAGCAGGCTCGATGGTATCGGAGGTGGGCAATGAGAGTCGCCATCAACGGATTCGGGAGAATCGGCCGTTCGGTGTTTCGTATTCTCGACAAGCGGGCCGACGCCGAACTGATTGCGATTAACGATGTCTTTGACCACGACGCGCTCAGATACTTGCTCAACTATGACACGGTCATGGGGCGCTTCGACGGCGTTTTGCGGCTCGAAGGTGATGAGTTGGTGACGTCACACGGTCGCACCCGGATGCTTCGTGAAAAGGACCCGCTTAAGCTGCCGTGGCGTGAGCTGGACATCGACGTCGTCATCGAATCGACCGGAATCTTCACCGGCCGGGAACAGCTCGGTAAACATCTGGAGGCGGGCGCCAAACGAACCGTGCTGACCGTTCCCGCGAAGGACGAGATCGATTACACGGTCGTGCTCGGCGTTAACGACGATGGGCTCAAGCCGGAGCACAGGATTATCTCGAACGCGAGCTGCACTACGAATTGCCTCGCGCCGCTGGCAAAGGTGCTGCATGATTCGTTCGGCATCGTCGAAGGCGTCATCAACACCGTGCACGCCTATACTAACGATCAGCGTCTCGCCGACGTGCCGCACTCGGATTGGCGGCGCAGCCGAGCCGCAGCGGAGAATATCATCCCGACTTCCACAGGGGCGGCGAAGGCAGTCGGCGAGGTCTTGCCTGAACTGAAAGGGCGACTCGACGGCATTGCCGCACGTGTCCCGGTGCCCGATGGTTCCGTCGTCGATCTATTTGTCGAGTTGGAGAAAAACGTGAGCGCCGATGATGTTCATGCGGCGATCAAGTTGGCAGCGGACTCGAAACGGATGAAAGGTATTTTGCAATTGATGGAATCGCCCGTGGTATCGTCGGACGTCATCGGGAATTCGCACTCTTCCATTTTTGACCCGGCGTTTACCAGCGTCACCGGCGCCAGATATCTGAAATGCCTGAGTTGGTACGACAACGAATGGGGATATTCCAATCGAGTCTGCGATTTGCTCGGTTTGATCGCTCGCTGGGGATAACCTTTTTCAGGTGGCTGAAGAAGTCAGGAAGTCCTCTCCACTCTCGCCCTGCGAGGGCTAGCACCTAAAAGACAGGTACGCCGGTGGCCTCCTGGGTAATTGGATTCATCTCCTCGGCAGGTTACGGCGGTATCTTGCTGCTGATGTTCATCGAGAACGTCTTTCCGCCTATTCCTTCTGAATTGATCATGCCGCTCGCTGGCTTCATGGTTGCTCAAGACAAGCTCAACTTTATTGGCACGACCTTGGCGGGGATGGCGGGTTCCGTTCTAGGTGCGTTGCCGCTTTACTTTGCCGGAAAAAAACTCGGCGAGGAGCGCGTCAAGCGCTTAGCCGACCGGCACGGCCGTTGGCTGACTATATCCAGGCAGGACATTGAGCGTGCGTCGCGATGGTTTCACAGGCACGGCGGCGCCGCAGTGTTTCTGTGTCGCCTCATTCCCGGTGTGCGTTCGTTCATCTCAGTTCCAGCCGGAATTGTCGGGATGAACTTCCTGCAGTTTCTGGCGTATACCTCGATAGGAACTGCTCTTTGGGCGGCGTTGCTGGCCTATTTGGGATACCTGCTCGGCAGCAACTTTACGAAGGTCGGCGAATACCTCGATCCTGCTTCCTGGATCGTGCTCGGCGCAATCGGCGTTCTTTATATCGTGCGCGTTGTCAGGCACAAGGGAGCGCAAGGGGCCGAGAACGCGCGGCTTTAGGCTAACCGAACGGCTGCTTGTGCCGAGCTTCTGGATCTGGAGAATCGCGAGCTGTTGTAATCTCACTCGTCGTCCGGATTGGGACGCACTGCGGCGCGCAAAGATTTCTTTTCTCCCTGACGACGTTTGTCGGCGAGCAGGCGTAGCTTGGCGCGCCGGGAGCGCTTGCGCTTCTGACGGCGGATCCTGGCGATTTTTTGCTCTTGCTCAGCGGCAGCGCCTCTGCGCATCGATTCGACCTTGTCGAGCAATAGTCGTCGCGCCAGATAGCGGTTGAGCGCCTGCGAGCGCTCTTTTTGGCACCTGACTCGCAATCCCGTCGGCCGATGATGGAGCACGACGCAGCTCGAAACCTTGTTGACGTTTTGCCCCCCAGCGCCCGAAGAACGGATGAATTGCTCGTCGATGTCATTTTCGCGAACGCCCAGCGCCTGCATGCGCTCGAGCAGTTGTTTTTCTTTCGACGATGAAACCGGAAAAACAGCCATGATGAAAGCTAGCGATCGTCTTTGATCTTGAACTTGTCCGCGCGCAGGGTCTGGTAGATCTGCTGGATATGCTCGGCGCCGGTGGTTTCGAGGATTAACTCCACCTCGGTTTCGCCGATCGCCATGGCGCCGAAGCCGCGGCTATGCGTGATCTGTAAAATATTGGCGCCCAAATCGGCGACGCGCTGGGCGAGCCGCGCCAGGCTGCCGGGCCGGTCCGAGATGACGATCGAGAAGCGGCTCAGCCGGCCGTCCTGAATCAGACCGCTTTCGATGATGCGCGAGATGAGATTCATGTCAATGTTGCCGCCGGAGACCACGAGCCCGACGTTTTTATTCGTTAGCGAAACCTTCTTGTTGAGCAATGCCGCAAGCGGTACGGCGGCTGCGCCTTCGGCTACTGTTTTTTCGATTTCGAGCAACATCAAAACCGCGTTTGCGATCTCGCCCTCGCTCACCGTGACAATTTCATCGACGTATTTTTTTACCAACTCGAACGGCGTCGCACCGACCGCGCGCACGGCGATGCCGTCGGCGATCGTCGTCGCCGGCGGAAGCTCCGCCGGCGCGCCTTTCTCCAGGGCGGTTTTCATCGATGGCAGCGCTTCGGCTTGCACGCCGATGATGCGGATCGTGGGCTTGAGGGTTTTGAGCACCAGGGCGACACCGGCGATCAAGCCGCCGCCGCCCACCGGCACAACGACCGCGTCGAGATCCGAATTCTGCTCGTAAAGCTCCAGTCCGATGGTGCCCTGGCCGGCCACGACCCAGGGGTCGTCGAAGGCGGAAATAAACACAAGTGACTTTTCGCGGCTGAGTCGGATCGCTTCGGTGTAAGCGGCGTCGTAATCGACGCCATGGAGCATGCTCTCGGCGCCATACTGGCGTACCCGGCTGACTTTGATCAGCGGCGCCGGATGGGGCATAACGATGGTCGACGCGATGTTCAAGCGCCGGCTATGAAAGGCCACGGCCATGCCGTGATTTCC
>JAICHC010000099.1 GCA_025922795.1 Candidatus Binatia bacterium
ACGGCCGCCCACTACGCCCTCCAGCGCGAGCAGCGTCTGGACGAAGCCATGCGCTGGATCGACAAGTCGATCTCCCTCCAGGAGAGCTTCTGGAACTACGAGACCAAGGCGCGGCTCCTGCACAAGAGAAAGCGGGCGAAAAACCGGGAGCGGCCGCTTCCGAGGACGCTCCCAAAGCCATCAACATCGGTAAAATCAATCTGCAAAATGGCAACATCCATTTCAGCGATTTCTTCATCAAACCCAATTATTCGGCCAATCTCACCAGCGTTGAGGGAGCGATCTCCGAATTGAAGCCCGAGGCGCCGGGCCAAATCGACTTGAAGGCGCGACTCGACGAGGCAGCCCCGGTAGAAATCAAGGGCAACATCAATCCCCTGTCCAAAGACCTTTTTCTCGACATTGCCGTCGACGCCAAGGAGATCGAATTGAGCCCGATATCACCGTACTCCGCCAAGTACGTCGGCTATGGCATCGAACGAGGCAAGCTCTCTTTCAACGTCAAGTACAAACTGGAAAATCGCAAGCTGAGCGCTGAAAACAAAATCATTCTGAACCAACTAACCTTCGGCGAGAAAGTGGAAAGCGCCGACGCGATCAAGCTTCCCGTGCTTCTCGCGGTCGCCTTGCTGAAAGACCGCAATGGTGTCATCGACGTCGATCTGCCGATCAGCGGTTCCCTGGACGATCCGCAGTTCAGCGTCGGCGGCATCGTGCTGAGAATCATAATCAATCTGATCACCCGAGCGGTGACCGCGCCCTTTTCGTTGCTCGCAGGAGCGTTCGGCTCAGGTAGCGGCGAGGAGTTGAGCTATATTGAATTTGACAACGGCCGGGCCAATTTGAATCAAGCTGCTCAGACTAAAATTGCGACTCTGGCGAAAGCGTTGAACAACCGTCCCGCGCTCAATTTGGAAATCACCGGCCGGGTCGACCCGCTGACCGATCTCGATGGCCTCAAACGGGTCAGCATCGAGCGCAATGTCAAGGCGCAAAAAATGAAGGATCTGGCACGCAAAGGGGAAGCGCCGCCCTCGGTCGATGAAGTGCAAGTGGATAAAAGCGAGTATGAGCGTTACCTGAAGGCGGCCTATGGCGAGGAGACTTTCCCCAAGCCGCGCAACATCATCGGTTTGGCCCGGGATCTACCCGTGCCCGAGATGGAAAAGCTGATGCTGCAACATGCCCGAGCGAGCGACGACGACTTGCGCCAGCTCGCGAACCAGCGCGCTCTCGCGGTTCGGAACGCGCTTACCGCCAACGGCCAGGTGACCGCCGCGCGGCTCTTCATTGTTGCTGCCAAGCCGCTTACGGCCGATGAAAAGGCCAGGCTCAAGGGCCGGCCCAACCGCGTCGATTTTGCAATGAAGTAGGGCTTAACGGCAGACGGAGCCCTGCGGAGAAGTTCGCCGTTCCCAGAAGGCGAATCCGCCTCGCTCACCCAGCCGCTCACCGCTCAGGGCTCGATTGTGATAGGTCTAACGGCATGAATCGTCCCGCCGACCTTGACTCGCCCCGCCACAGGCTATCTTTAAGTTGTAGAGCCTTCCCTTCTGTTATAAACTCCGATTGCATTCAGGAGGCCTGTTTTCATGACGCAAGCAAGAAAGACCGCGAAGCCCAAAGTCACCATCATCGCCAGCAAAGGCGCCAACCAAGCGATCAATTATTTATTGGAAGACCGAGACGAACTCGAATGGCTCGTAGCCATCGGACGCAACCACAAGGGCGATATCTTTTTCTACGACACTGGCGGCGACATTATCCAAGATTTGGGCGCGTTGGAGTACATCAAAGAAAGAATCGTACGAGATTATTTCGGCGAACCGGATGAATGAGCCGCGCCTTCGGCATAGCGCTTCAAGCGTTCAACCGTTCAAAGTTCATCGTTCCCCGGATCGATTCTCTGCGACTGACCCTGCGACACATACCTTGAACATTTGAACGAATCATCTAACTTCCCGGAATCTTCGGCTTAACCCGCAACGGCGGGGCTCCCTCGGGTAAAAAATCCTCAAGATTGACCGTTTCCCAGCCCACCGGCCGCAGCCGCTCAAATTCATTTCTGCGCTGTGGATCACATTCAGGCGGCTTGGTTGCGTCGATGATGATTTTGCCTCCGATACGGTGCCAACCCGGCGCCCCGGGATGGCCGAATTCAGGGCACGACGGATCCATAGCGTGGATTTTGGCGCCGTTGATGACGACGATATCTTCGGCCGGATTGACGCGCGTGTTGATCGCCCATAAGATCTCGGCGTAGTTGAATATATCCACGTCCTCATCGACGGCGATGGCAACTTTCGGGTGTTGGTACTCGCTCGATAACACCGACATGAGAACATTGCGCGCTTCGCCGTAATAACGCGCGCACATCTGCACCACCACGCCGAAAATACCGGGCAGCACCAAAACATTCTTGACATCGGCCAGGCCGCCGACGGTTCGCGCACGACGCAGGATTTGCGCCGACATCGGCACTTTGTGATACACGCAGCCTTCGACTTCAGTGCCATTCTGGACGTTTTTGAAGATCGCATCGTTGCGCATGGTGATCGCCTTAATGTTGACGATCGGATTCATGCCCGAGCCGGTCAGATAATAATCTTGAAATTCGCTGAAGGGACCTTCCGGCTCCCTGACTTTCGGCGGAATTTCACCTTCGAGAATAATTTCCGCCCATGCCGGGACTTCCAGATCGACGGTTCGGCACTTCACCAGTTCGACATCTTCCTTGAGCAGCGCCGAAGCGATCTCCAACTCATCCACGCCGTATTGTGTGGTCGTCGCAGCGGCAAAGTAATACATCGGATGGTGGCCGATCATGATCGCCACGGGCATGGGTTTATCCTGAGCTTCGTACATTTGGTAATTGGCCCAGGCGTGGCGCGGATAAAGCAGGATGCCGGTTTTTTTCGGCCCCTTCATCTGCAAGCGATGAAAGCTCAAGTTGCGCCGGCCGGTCTCCGGGTTCTTCGTGATCATCAATCCCGAGCCAATGAACGGACCGCCGTCGCGGATTCCCGCCTGGTGGATCGGCATCTTCGTGATATCGACTTCATCGCCGAGAATAACTTTTTGTTGCACCGGTCCGGTCTCGACCAGGCGCGTCGTGCCAAGCTTTTCGGTGCGGCGCACGAATTCCGGAATCATCTCGTCCCGTGCAGTGCCGAACGCCACCGGCGCCAACGACACGTCACCCGGCGCTTGCCCCAAGCAGCGCCAATCTGGATAGCCCGGAAGATTTTCAAAAAGCAGCCCGCGGTCGCGCGCCTGCCAGAGTAGCGCTCCCATCTGCCTGCGCGGATCGACCGGTTTGGCGATGCGGGCGAGCAACCCTGCCTTCTCCAGCTGATCGATCCACGTGCGCATATCCTGAGCCATGGCTTTCCTCCGCAACAAAATATATCGCCTTCATCCATATCACGGCGTGATCCGGAATTGGAGTTGTTGGCAAAATTGGGGGATTTGACTACTACCGCTGCTTCTTCTACGTTGCAGCGAATGGCGTCTTTGACTGCACTGTTCGGCATGGAGAAGCTTTCAGCGCCGAAAGCGCGCGCGTTGAGCATCGTCTACGCGGCGAGCGTCGCGCTGATGATGGGCGTTAATTTCATCCAGCCGGCGCTGCCGGCTCTGACGGAGCCGTTTCAGGTTAGCGATGCCCAACTCTCGTGGATCATGACCGTGTTCACGGCGCCGGCCATCGTCCTGTCGCCGATTTTCGGTGTAATCGCCGATCTCTACGGCCGCCGCCTGCTGCTCGCTCTCGGCCTTATCACCTTCGGCATCTTCGGCACCGCCATAGCGTTCGCGCCCACATTCGGTTGGCTGCTTTTTTTCCGAACCCTTCAAGGCATCGGTTTTAGCGCGGTGATTCCGCTGACGATTGTTTTGATTGGCGATTTACTGGACGGCGACAACGAAATCGGCGGCCAGGGATTAAAAGTCTTTCTCGATCGGATCGGCTATTTGATCTTTCCGCCGCTCGGCGGCTTGCTCGCGATGATCGCGTGGTACTGGCCATTTGTATTTTATCTTCTGACCATTCCGGTGGGCTTAGCGGCCTGGCTCTGGATGCCGGAAACCAAAGGCAAGAGCAACGGCGGAACCGCAGCTTATCTGGGCGATATACTGCGTTTGACACGCCATCCGCGCCTGCTGATCGCTTTCTCCGCCGGCTTTCTGCGTTTTTTTCTCGACTACGGGTTCCTCACCTACTTTCCCCTGTTTCTTGTCCGCACCCACGGTATTTCCACCGCAACCGCCGGACTGCTCTATGTGTTCTTCTCGGTCGGCGCCATGGTCACGTCGAGCCAGGCCGGCCGAATCGCAGCCGGCCGGGATAAAGCGAACATTTTATTTGTCGCGTTTTTTGTCAGCGGCGCCGCCGTGATGGCCGTGCCGTTCGTGCCCGGCGTGTTGCTGGTCGGATGCGCGCTGTTCTTTTACGGTCTGGCTAATGGCGTGATCTCGCCGATGCAAAAGAGCCTGCTAACGCAAAACGCACCGGCGGAACTGCGCGGCGGAATTGTCTCATTCGATCGTTTGATTCAACAGGTCTCCAAGACCACGTCAACTTCCATCGTCGGATTGCTGCTCGTTAGCGCCGAGCTGCCGACGATTTTTTGGCTGCTCGGCATACTTTCCTTCATCAGCGTGGCCCTCATGGCATGCTTGCTGCCGCGCTCTCGGCCGGCGGTCTCAAGTGCGACTGCTTCTTGAAGTGCTGTGCCGTCTCCGGCGCAGGGCAATACGGACCGGATCTAAAAACCCTTAAATTCTTTCTCCTCGCGGTTTTCGATTTCGAGCTGGATCGTCGTGTGCTCGATGTTGTAGCGCTCCTTGAGCGTGTCCTCGATGCCGTTCAGAACTTCGTGAAAATCGCCGCCGCTTTCCACGACCGCGTGCGCGCTCAAGGTAAAAATATCGGAGGTCACCGCCCAGATGTGCAGATCATGCACCTTGCTCACGCCTTCGACCGCTTCGATGGTGCGCCGCACCTCTTCGAGCCGGATGCCTTTCGGCACCGCCTGCATGAGGACGCTAAGGCAGTCCCTCACCAGACTCCAAGATGAAACCAGAATGAGAACACCGATAAAAACCCCGATCAGCGGGTCGGCCAGATACCAACCGGTGGTGAGCATAATAAACCCGGCGAGGATCGCGCCAACCGATCCGATCGCGTCACTCACCACGTGCAAGAAGGCGCCGCGCAGATTCAAATTGTGATGATGGCCACCGTGGAGGATCGCCGCGGCGGCGATATTCACGAACAATCCCGCGATGGCAACGATCATCATGCCGAAGCTCTCGACCTCAGGCGGATCAAGAAAACGACTGTAAGCCGCGGAGAAAATGATGCCGACGATCAACCACAAAGCCAGGCCATTAAAAAGAGCGGCGAGAATCTCCGCTCGATGAAAACCATACGTGCTTTCGTGGGTGGCCGGGCGTCGAGCGAAGCGAAAGGCGAATAAGCTCAGTGCCATAGCGCCGACGTCGGAGAGCATGTGCCCGGCGTCGGACAACAGGGCGAGACTATTGGTCATAAAGCCGGCGATCAGCTCGGCAAAAAAATAAAGCACGCTGATGGCCAGGGCCCATTTTAACCGGCGCGATTCGGTATGCCGTTGCAGGGTTCCGCTCATGAAATTCCAACCAGGGTACCGCTCCCGCGAGGGTCTCTCAAGTGGACGCAAAGTGACTGTGGACGCAAAGTGACGCGTACAGTGACAGAACGACGCAGCCGCCGCTTCCTAGCTATAGCTAGCGACACGGCCCCTAGTCGGGATAACTCAAGGTCAAGAGTTCCAGGTCACGTTCGAATGCCATTTCCGGGTTGAACCTTCAACGAAACATTCAGCATGAGCGACAAGGTGGTTCGAGCTGAGCCGTCGGGGCCTCGCTGCTCGCCAGCCCCTGCTTGAGCACAAGAAAAAAAATTTTTCCTGGCCGGTTCATATAACCGGCGAGACCTGCCGCCTCGTCGCCGGTACCGAAGTAAAGATCGGCACGCTGGGGGCCGCGGATCGCTCCGCCGGTGTCTTGGTTCAGCATAAAACGCGTGATCGGACGCCACCCCGCCAATCGCCCTGCGCCATCGATGACGGGGATTTCCGTTTGAATCAAAGTGAGCGCCCCCTTGGGGAAAAGCCGTGCATCAGTGGCCAGTGAACGTCCGGCAGTAACCGGTACTTCGAGACTGCCAAGAGGACCGTTTTCGAGCACTCGAAAAAAGATATAACTTTCATTGTAGCTAAATATCTCGTTGAGCTCCTTCGGGTTTTCTCTCAGGTAGCGGCGCAGCCGCCGCATCGACATCTCTTCTCTGCCGACCTTGCCGCGATCGATAAGCAGCCGGCCGATGCTGCGATACGGCCGGCCGTTTTGTCCGGCGTACCCGACGCTCAACTGCATGCCATCGGGCAAACGAATGAGACCCGAGCCTTGAATGTGTAAAAAAAAGACATCGATCGGATCCTCGAGCCACGCGATTTCGAGGCCGCGCCCGCGCAGCGAGCCCGCCTCATCGATTTCGCGGCGGGAATAATAGGGTATGAATTGCTCGCCCTCCGCTCGGCCGAAAGTTTTCTCGACAATCATTCTGGGCGTAAGCGTCACCTTTACGGCCATGATGAGATCCGCGGGCTTCCCGTAAATCGGATAGCGGAATTTTTCCGTCGGAAGGAGACTGCCTTCCAGGATCGGCTGGTAATAACCCGTGAACAACACCTCCGAGAGTTGTGGATCCGCACTGGACGGCAGGAGATCGAATCGCGAGTCGATCTCGCGAGCAAGACACTCCATGCAACGCCACTGGCCGAGGAGTTTCTCCAAGGCAAGAAGGGAGCCCGTGACCTCTGCGGCGGTCATGACACGCGGTTGTTCGCCGACCACTCGATCCGGCGGCAGTTTCTGTAAGTAAACGAGACTCTGACGAATCGCTGCGCGCAACGACTCCGGATCGAGATCGTCGGCGATCGCGACCGGCTCCTTAATTGATTTGGCGGGGCGGAGCCCCGTACAGCCGCTAAAAATCGCCGCCGGCAGGATCAGCAAAGCTAGGATCAGCACCTTGCAGCGAGGACGCATTTGCGCGAAACTTGGCAGCGTTGACTCACGATGAGATCAGCAAAGAAGTAGCGCGGGTGCTCGACCGACTGCCGCGCCAATTTCGCAACGGATTGCGCAACGTTGAGTTTGTCGTCGAAGAACGCCCTTCGGTCGAGCTGTTGCGGGCCGAAGGACTGGACCCGCTTCTGGATACGTTGTACGGCATTTATCAGGGAGTTCCCCTGCCCGACCGATCCAGTCTCGACCCGCCGCTACTGCCGGACAAGATCACGATTTTCGCAGCTCCGTTGCTGCGAGATTTTCCCGACCCGAAAGAATTGCGCGAGGAAATTCGCATCACGGTCCTCCATGAAATCGCTCATTATTTTGGCATGGACGAAGAAGACGTAGAGGGCTTGGGATACTGATTAGGTTTTCGTCTAGCGTCCAGCGTCTCACGTTATAGACGCCTCAGCATTAACCCGAGACCCTGAACTCTAGACGTTTTCAATCCCGGATGTCCTGCAAAAACCACTCCGTCGGCAGCTCCCGCCCGACCTGTTGCTGCTTTGCTAACTCGACGACCTTCCCCGCGCAAGCGGCAAATTGCAGTCCCTGAGTTCCGGCGTTGATGAAGAAAGTCACTTGCTTGTCGCTGGTCCGGCCTGGAACTTTGCCGGCCCGGACGTCCATGAAGTACTTGAAGTAATCGCCGCGGTAGTTGTCCACCGCAGGATTGGGAATTCGCGCGCGTTCCTCCGGCTGGCCGGCAATATACCCCACATTGCCGTGCAAGCGAATCATGCCTTCGTCCATCGCCTCGATCGTGTTCCTGCCGAGCTTGACGGAAAGATCGCACCGCTTGATCACCTTCGGCCCGACTTCACAGGCGCGAACGCAAGTGATGTGCGCGCCTTGCTTGAGCCACTCCGGCTCATCGAAGACCGTCTGCGTCGAATCCGTGCAAGTCGCCACGATATCGGCCTCGCGCACGACCTTTTCCGGCGCGTCGACGGCCATGACTTC
>JAICHC010000100.1 GCA_025922795.1 Candidatus Binatia bacterium
AGCGCCGCCCGTGACCATGAAACCGTTGGCTCTGCTGCCTCCGCTTCCTCCGGCGCCGCATTTCGGTCGACAGAATCTCATGAGTTTACCTCGTCGTCTGAATCATCGGAGCTAGTTCAGAAGTTTAGTTCAGCACCGGAGGGCGATTAAAAATGTTGGGGCAAATCACCGACAGCCAAATTCAAGATTAGCACGAGCAGCGCCGGCCGCTAGGTGTCAAGCGGTGCTTTCTCGCGTGCGCCGACCGGCTGCATATGACCCGCAGCTCTGAGCTTCCAGCCGAGCCCAAAGAAGAGCAACAGACATGCTAGCAGTGTACTCCCCGCCGCCTGCAGCGGCCGAAAAGCAGGGAGCGGAATTGTGAAGGCAAGGAGAACAACGCTTGCCCAGAACCAGAGCCAGCCTCTGATCCTTTGCGGCGACCGGGGCGGCGCCGAGAGGACTAAATTCAGAACGATGACCAGCGGATAGAGAAGCCAGACAAAGAAGTAGGTAAACGCAAGAGGTGTGAACATCAGGATCAACAACAAAAGCATGGCATACTCGAGCGCATCCGACCAGTCCGTCCGCTGACTTCTGCGCGGCATGCAGCCGATATAAAAGAAGCCAAGACCGAGGCCAGCCAGAACGATGATCACGGTGACATACTTGAAATCAACGTCGGCGATGTTGACGAACAGAACCTCGTCGCGCTTGCGGTGCGCATTGACCGGGCGGAGCAGGCGGTGAGCGACGGCGACCAGGGAATGGTTCGCCCAGCTAAAGCCGCGCTGCTCACGTTGCGAAATCGAGTCCTCTTCATAACGGAGCATTCCCTTGCTCCAGGTTTGGAGGTCCTCGAGGTTACGGTCAATGCCGCGAAACGGGAAAGGAACGACGACGAGGAGCAAGATCAAGAACAGCACAGCCGAAGCCGTCGCTTTCCAGTGTCTTCGGTAGATCAAATAGCCGACGGCGAGCACCGGAAAAGCCTTGATCGCGGTGGCGAGTGCCACCAAGGCTCCGGCACTCCATTGCCTGCCGACGCGTAAGCAGAGGAAAGCCCCGAGCATGAGCGCCAGCAGAAGGAGGTTAGGCTGGCCGAGCAAGTGGTTATCGACGACATACGGGAGGCAACAAACGGCGGGCAGGAGGTAGAGCAGAGGGCGGTCGCGCCCGAGGGTGCCGGTCGCGAGAAAGACCGAAAGGAGCAGCGAGACGATCCATGCAATCGAGTACAACACGACCAAAACGACGATCAGCGGCAGCTCGCCCAGATAACTCGGAATCGCGAAAAGCACTGCAGCGGTCGGCGGGTACATGAACTGGAACGTCCCATCGCCTCTGGGCGCGTAGATATCGCCACCCTCGATCACGGTTTGGCCGACCTCGAACCATTTGGCATAGTCCTTCGTGCTGCCGCGGAAATAGTTGTTGATCGGCAAAAAGGCCAGAACCGCAATCGTAATTGCGAAAAAGATTTGAACCTTGGTGAGTTTCACGTTAAGCGGATTTCCGTGTTACATCCAGTTTCCTTTATACACTTTACACAGCAAACCTTGAAACCTGCTCGCGGCGTCTTATTCTGGCGACAGGCGCCGAGCAGCTGCCCCCCAAGGCCCGCGAGGTTCCAAACAATGCATCAGTGGGGATCTTACTGGCTTGATGCCGTGAGTGTGTGTCGCGAGACATGAAGGCGTGTCGCGAGATCGGGCGGTAACGCCATATTTCTAAGAGTTCACTTATGTGCTCCAATAGAACGCGGCGATGGACGGTGCAGTTCGGCGCTATTTTACGATTTTAGGACAAATTGTCCGATGGTACCGGCCTTGCTCTAATAGCCAGTCCATGGGCATCAGCGAGAAAAAAAGCACCGCGTTGGAGCTGAGAGAAACCGCTCCCGACACCGAGACCCTCCTGCTGGCACGATTGCAAAGCAGCACAACCACGGAAGATTATTTTCGCTGGTTACTATTCGTCGTGGGCTTCTACAGAGGAATCAATAAAATCGCTGCGGCCGTGGACCTCCTCGAGCGGTTTATCCAAGAGAGCAACGATGTCGAACAATCGGCACACTGTTATCTGGCGCTGGGGCAGATCGCCACGGACGGCGGACGGCACGACTCAGCTCTGGAATATTTTACCGCGGCGCTGAATTTAGCGCCGAAAAGACCCAAGGTCGGTTACGTGCTGCAGAATAACATCGGTTACAGCCTGAACTCGCTTGGCCGCTTTGTCGATGCAGAAAAACACTGTCGGATCGCCATCGATATCGATTGCAATCGCGCCAGTGGCTACCGAAATTTGGGTGTGAGCCTGCACGGGCAAGGTCATGGGGTGGAGGCGGCCTGGGCGTTCGCGGAAGCCGTCAAAGTCGATTCAAGCGACAATCGCGCGCGCGTCTTGCTGGAAAAATTACTCGCTCTCCATCCGAGTTTAGCGGTTCAATGTCCCTGGGCTGTTCAGCTCCTCTACTCGTCTGACCAAGACACGCAAGCCGACACTCTCCCGGTGTGAGAAGCCGCGGTTTTCGAGCTCGACAAACTGCTGCGCTGCAAACGAACCCTGATAAATCCGGAATTCGAATAACGGGAACCGGAAACGCTTCTTAGTTAGTTCCTCTCGTTCGCCATGGTTTCGAGCTGCGGGATTTAACCGCAGCCCAGGCCTCCCAGCGTTATTGAACTTAGCTTCTCCGCTGAGCTTCCAATTTACCGAGTTTTTCGAGCATTTCGCGTTGACTTTTGTTTTTATCGATGAGATAAGAACATAAGGTTTTAATGCCTTTGCACTTAATTTTCTTAAATTGCTGGATCAAATAGATTTAAAAATACTTTTTATTCTGCAAAATGACGGTAGGAGAAGGCTTGCCGACATCGCCGACGAAGTCGACCTCTCCGCACCTGCAGTCATGGAGCGGGTAAAAAAGCTCGAAGGCAGCGGCGTGATCCGAGGCTATCAGGCGTTGCTGGACGGCAAAAAGGTCGGTAAAGACATTACCGCCTTTATCGGCGTCTCAATCGCCAATCAACGCGATATCGACAAATTTGCCGACCAGATGATGCGCTATCCCGACGTTTTGGAATGTCACCATGTGACCGGGGACGAAAGTTTTATTTTGAAAGTCAAAGCCGCCAACACGGCCGCTCTGGAAAAGTTGCTCGGCGAAATCCGTTCGGTCAAAGGCGTGAGCCGAACGGTAACCAGTATCGTCTTATCGACGGCCAAAGAGAAGCTTACGCTCGAGCTCGACGCCGGCCTGGCGGAGAATGCGCACGCGAAGAAAAAATAAATCTGGATCGTATGGAGCGCGCGGGACTGGATGAGTGGGGCGTTTCGTTATCATAACGCGCCGGCGCCCGTGTCCCTTGCCAGAGGAAAAAAAGTTCAACGAAGGTGAGATCTATGAGTCAGGCCAGTCTGCCGCCTAAACAGGGTCTTTACGATCCGCGCTTTGAGCACGACTCCTGCGGCGTCGGTTTTGTCGTGAATATCAAAGGCGAGAAATCGCACACGATCGTCGAGCAAGCGTTGACGGTACTGGAGAATCTCGATCATCGGGGCGCTTGCGGGTGTGAAGAGAATACCGGCGACGGCGCCGGCGTGCTGATGCAAGTTCCTCATGCGTTTTTAGAGGATGCCTGTGAAGGTCTTGGCTTTCAGTTGCCGGACCCGGGCGAGTACGGCGTTGGCATGATTTTCCTGCCCGATCATCGCGAGCGTCGCCGGCGCTTTGAAAAGATCATCGAACGAATCGTCGTCGAGGAAGGGCAAAGATGCCTCGGCTGGCGCAAAGTTCCGACCGACAACATGTATCTTGGCGATACGGCCAAGGAGTTCGAGCCGTTTGTCCGCCAGGTCTTCATCGGTCGCGGCGCCGGCATCGACGATGACTTGGCTTTCGAGCGCAAACTTTACTTGATCCGGCGGCGCGCCGAGAACGCGATCCGATACGCCGGTCTTGCCGGCGGCGATTTTTTCTATATTCCGAGCCTGTCCTGTCGCACCTTGATCTATAAAGGCATGCTGACGCCGCGCCAGGTGGCAACGTTCTATCCGGATCTCTCCGATCCGCTGATCGAGACCGCCATCGCGGTCGTGCACTCGCGTTTTAGCACCAACACGTTTCCGAGCTGGGGGCGCGCGCATCCGTATCGCTATTTGATTCATAACGGTGAAATCAACACGTTACGCGGCAACGAAAATTGGATGTACGCGCGCCAAGGAATGCTCGCGTCGGAGCTTTTCGGCGACGATCTTAAAAAGGTTTTCCCGATCATTCAGGAAGATGGCAGCGATTCGGCCAAGTTCGATAACTGCCTTGAGTTCCTGGCGCTGAGCGGGCGCTCGTTGCCGCACGCGGTCATGATGATGATTCCCGAGCCTTGGGAAAATCACGAGAGCATGGATGAAAAGAAGCGGGCCTTTTACGACTACCACAGCAGCTTGATGGAGCCGTGGGACGGACCGGCTTCGATTGCCTTTACCGACGGCACCGTGGTCGGCGCTGTGCTCGATCGCAACGGTTTACGGCCCTCGCGTTACTACGTAACCAAGGACGATTTGGTCATCATGGCTTCCGAAGTCGGCGTGCTCGACGTGCCGCCGGAGCGGGTTTTGGAAAAACGCCGGTTGCAGCCGGGAAGAATGTTCCTGGTCGACACCAGCGAAGGGCGGATTATCGCCGACGAAGAAATCAAGCAGGAGTTGGCGTCGGCTAAACCCTACGTAAAATGGCTAAAAGACAACGTCGTGCGTTTTACCGATTTGCCCGAGGTCAAGGAAGAGGAGCCCCAAGCGAATCATCAAGCGACGCTGCAGCAGCTGCAAGCCTTCGGTTACAATTTCGAGGATCTGCGCATCAACATCGGCCCGATGGCCCAGAACGGGATTCAACCGGTCGGCTCCATGGGCACCGATACGCCGCTGGCGGTTTTATCCGACAAGCCGCAACTCCTCTACAACTATTTTAAAGAACTGTTTGCCCAAGTGACCAATCCGCCGATCGATCCGATCCGCGAGGAGCTGATCACTTCGACGACGCTCACCCTCGGTAGCGAAGGTAATCTCGTCGATCCCAAGCCCGAAAGCTGCCGGCTGCTTCGGCTTCCCGATCCGATCCTCAAGAACTCGGATATGGAAAAACTCCGCCGCATCAACGAGCCGGGGCTCGAATCGAAAACTCTATCCCTGCTCTTTAACCCGCGCGACGGCAGGGCCGGTCTGGAGCGCGCGCTCGAAGAACTGTTCAAGGCAGCCGACGCCGCTATGGCGGCGGGCGCGACAATCCTGATCCTGTCCGATAAGGGCGTCGATCGCACGCGCGCGCCGATCCCGGCGCTGCTGGCGACCGCGGGCTTGCACCACCACTTGATTCGCGCCGGCACGCGCACGCGCGTCGGCCTGGTGCTCGAATCGGGCGAACCGCGCGAGGTGCATCATTTCTGTCTGTTGGTCGGCTACGGCGCCCAGGCGATCAATCCGTATCTGGTCTATGAATGTTTGAACGACATGATTCATGAAGGATTGTTGGGCGGCAGTACTTACCACGACGCGATCAAAGGATATAACAAGGCCGTCTACAAGGGTGTCGTTAAAGTCATGGCCAAGATGGGCATCTCGACGATCAAGTCCTATTGTGGCGCGCAGATTTTCGAGGCCGTCGGCCTGGGAGAAGAACTGGTCAGTAAATATTTTACCTGGACGCCGTCGCGGATTGGCGGCATCGGGCTCGGAGAAATCGCCCGCGAAGTGGAGCAGCAGCATGCGCGCGCCTTTCCGACTTACCCGCTGAACGGTCATACGCTGGAAGCGTATGGACAATACCAATATCGCAAGGACGGCGAGCTGCATCTGTTTAATCCGCGGACGGTTCATCTGCTCCAGAAAGCCACGCGCAACAACGATTACAAGAGCTTCAAAGAGTACACGCGGCTGATCGATGACCAGTCGGAACGGATGGCGACCATGCGCGGGCTGATGATCTTGAAGTATGCGCCTAGGCCCATTCCCATCGACGAAGTGGAGCCGGTGGAAGCGATCGTCACGCGGTTTAAAACCGGCGCCATGTCTTACGGCTCCATCAGCAAGGAGGCGCACGAGGCGCTGGCGATCGCGATGAACCGGATCGGCGGCAAGAGCAACACGGGCGAGGGCGGCGAAGATCCGGCGCGCTACACGCCTGAGCCCAACGGCGATTCGAAGAATAGCGCGATCAAACAGGTTGCGTCGGGCCGCTTCGGGGTGACCAGTTATTATCTGACGCAGGCAAAAGAGCTTCAGATCAAGATGGCCCAGGGCGCCAAGCCGGGCGAAGGCGGCGAGCTACCCGGCCGCAAGGTCTATCCCTGGATCGCCAAGGTGCGCCACTCGACGCCGGGCGTCGGCCTGATCTCGCCGCCGCCGCACCATGATATTTATTCGATCGAAGATCTGGCCCAATTGATTCACGATCTCAAAAACGCCAACCATCATGCGCGCATCAGCGTCAAGCTGGTCTCCGAAATCGGCGTCGGCACGATCGCGGCGGGCGTGGCCAAGGGCCACGCGGACGTGGTTTTGATCAGCGGGCACGACGGCGGCACCGGTGCATCGCCGCAGACGAGCATCAAGCATGCCGGCTTGCCCTGGGAGTTGGGGCTAGCTGAGACGCACCAGACGCTGGTGCTCAACAACCTGCGCAGCCGTATTGCGGTCGAGACCGACGGGCAGCTCAAAACCGGACGCGACGTGGTCATCGCCGCATTGCTCGGCGCCGAAGAGTTCGGCTTTGCGACCACGGCTTTGGTGACCCTCGGCTGCATCATGATGCGGGTTTGTCATCTCGATACTTGCCCGGTCGGCGTGGCGACGCAAAATCCGGAGCTGCGCGAAAAATTCACCGGCGATCCGGCCCACGTCGTGAATTTCATGCGCTTTATCGCACAGGAGATGCGCGAGCATATGGCCGAGCTCGGCTTTCGCACGATCAATGAGATGGTCGGCAGGTCGGACCGCATCGAGATGCGGCTCGCCGTGGAGCACTTGAAAGCCAAGGGCTTGGACTACTCGGCGATACTGTATCAACCGAAACTCGGACCCGAGGTGGGACGGTACTGCCAGATTCCGCAAAACCATGGATTGGAAAACGCGCTCGACAATCAGGTGTTGCTCGATCTGGCTGCGCCGGCGCTCGAGCGCAACGAGAAAGTCAAAGCGACTCTCGATATTCGCAATACCAATCGCGTGGTCGGCACCATACTCGGCAGCGAGGTGACGCGCCGCTTTGGACCCCAGGGCTTGCCCGAGGATACCATCCATTTTCACTTCCAGGGCTCCGCCGGACAGAGCTTCGCGGCGTTCATCCCGCCGGGCATGACCCTTGAGCTTGAAGGCGACGCCAATGATTATTTCGGCAAAGGGCTCTCGGGCGGCAAGGTCGTGCTTTATCCGCCGGAAGGTTCGACCTTCGTTCCAGAAGAAAACATCATCGTCGGCAACGTCGCATTCTACGGCGCGACCAACGGCGAAGCCTACATTCGCGGCATGGGCGGCGAGCGCTTTTGCGTGCGCAATAGCGGCGTGCGCGCGGTAATCGAGGGCGTCGGTGATCACGCCTGCGAATATATGACTGGCGGGCGGGTGGTCGTCATCGGAAAAACCGGGCGCAACTTTGCCGCCGGAATGTCCGGCGGCATTGCCTACGTTTTGGACGAGGACGGCACATTCAAGCATCGTTGTAATCTTGAAACCGTGGCGCTCGAGCGGCTGGATCAGCGAGATCTTCAGGAGGTCGAAGAAATGCTCAAGCGCCACGCCGTCTATACGCGCAGTGCGCGGGCGTGGCAGCTCCTGGCGTTGTGGCAGGAAACCGCCGGCAAGTTCGTCAAGGTGATGCCGCGCGACTACCGCCGCGTGCTCGAAGCCCTGCAAGCCGCCGAGGCGAAGGGGCTGGTGGGCGATGAAGCCCTGATGGCGGCGTTCGAGGCCAACAAGAACGACGCGGCGCGGGTAAGCGGCAACTAGCAGAAGCCTCGACTTCTTTGAATCGTTTGTTCTGAGTCGACGCTAGCGGCTCCGATCCATAATTTTGAAATTGGTGTTCTTGCGGTTGC
>JAICHC010000101.1 GCA_025922795.1 Candidatus Binatia bacterium
ATCGTTGAGGACGGACAGGTTCTGTTCGAGTCTCGCATCATCAACGAGTACCTTGATGAAAAATACCCGACCCCCCGCTGATGCCGAAAAATCCTTATCTGCGGGGCCGCGGCCGGGTACTGATCGATTATGCGCTCAACTACATGCATGAGTCCTACTGGGCGCTGCGCGGTGAGATGCTCAAACCGGCAAACGAGCGCAAGACGGCGGTCATCGAAGAACAGCAATGTGACTTGAGAGGCTTGCTTCAGTATCTCGAGGAAGCGCTGGGCGATCGGAATTTTTTTCTCAATGATTTCAGCCTGGTCGATATCGCCCTAGTGCCGCGCGCACTGCGCATGGAAGCCTACCGCGCCTTGCCGGCACCGTCGCTGCCTCGATTGAGCGCCTGGCTCCAGCGCATGAAAGAACGGCCTTCGGTCAAGTCAATCCTCTAGCACGTCGGACGACGACAGCCCGATTTCGTCGCGGTCGATCGACTCGATCGCGTCGTGGCGCGTGTCCGTGCTCGTGTTTGCATTCCTTCAGGCTCTACGCGAACGCTTCAATCCTATCCCTTATTTCAAGATTTCTTTCAGCTTGGCGACCACTGGCGGCGGCGTCTTGAACAGTTTGTGAATCGCCTGCTCGATCTCCTCGCCCGAGGCGGGCGCGATTTCCAAGTTTGCCTTGCCGGCTTCGCTGAGAAATTCCGGATCTTTGACCGTTTGTGAAAATGCCTGGCGCAAGGTCTGCACCCGATCCTTCGGTGTGCCCGGCGGAATCGAATAACTGTACGTAATCGCGCTGGGCTGATGGACACCGGCCTCGACGAGCTGGCGCGCTTCCGCGGTCTTGGCAAAGCTGATGGTCAGCGGAACTTTCGGCAGATCGGCATGCGCTTTCGGCGCGCTCTGCAGCATGATCGAGACCAGATTGTTTTCGAGCGCTTTGCGCCAGGTCGTACGCACCGAGACCCAGGAAAAGCCGCACATGCCGTCGACTTCCCCCGATTCGACCGCGACGCGCATATCGGCGGTGCCCTTGTAGCCCGCGATCAATCGCATGGGCAGTCCGATTGCCTCCTTGAGAACCTTGGCGACATCATCCGTGGTCGCGCCCGGTGCGCTGCCCGCGAGTTTAAAAACCGTTTTCGATGCCAGCCATTCGTCGGCGCTCGTGACACCGGTTTTCCGGCTGAGCAGGCAAAGATCGTGGTTATAACCCGGCGCGCCCATCCACTCCATCTTGCGCGCGTCGAAAGCGATCCCTTGTGCGCCCACGAGCTGACCGAGGATCTGGTTGCCGTTGAATGCGCCGACGGTAAGACCGTCGGGTTTGGCGACCTTGTAAACGTGGTTTGCCGCGATCAAACTTCCGGCGCCCGTCATGTTTTCAACGATGACGCTGGGATTTCCCGGCACATATTTGCCCATGTGGCGCGCCACCGTGCGAGCGAACGTGTCGAATCCGCCGCCCGGCGAAAAGCCGACAATCATGCGAATCACTTTGCCGCGGTAAAAATCTTCTCCGGCTGCGCCAGCCTCGACCCGCGCCGCTCCGCCCAGAGTAAGTATCGCCGCCAAACCGATCATTCCGGCTAAACGCTTTTTCATCAGGGTATCCTTCCTTGCACGTAGCGCTACAAACTATTGGAAAGCAGGCAATACAGTCAACTGAATTTTTTCCACCGTGCGGGGCAGACCTGACTGACGCGTTGACAATCAGCACCGTTCACCGATATGAGGCAAACTGGGAGGGGATCGATTATGCGCATCCAAGTTATCGTCATCAGTGTCATCATCGCAATCGCTGCGGCGGGAATGTCTCATGCCGAAGATTTCTACAAGGGCAAAACCATTCGCGTCATCGTCGGTGGCAGTGCCGGCGGCGGGTTCGATATCTACACGCGCGCCATCGCGCGTCACATGGGCAAGCATATTCCCGGTAATCCGACTCTGGTGGTTGAAAACATGACGGGCGCCGGCACGCTGATCGCAGCCAAGTATCTCCACAGCAGCGCCAAGCCTGATGGCCTGACCTTCGGCATGTTCAACGGTGCTCTGATTCTGGGCAGAGTCCTGGGCATGAAGGGCATTGATTTCGAAGTCCGAGAACTGGAGTTTCTCGGTGTGCCGGTGCAGGACAGCACCGTCTGCGCGCTGCGCAAGGAGAGCGCCGTCGCCAACATGGAACAATGGTTCGCCGCGAAATCACCGATCAAACTAGGCGGCTTGAGCCCCGGCAACAGCACCAGCGATGTGGCGCGCATCATCGGCGCCGCGCTGAAACTGCCGGTGCAGCTGGTCGAAGGTTACAAAGGAACCAATGAGATTCGTCTCGCCGCCGACGCCGGAGAGATCAACGGCGCCTGCTGGGCTTGGGAAACATTAAGAGTGGCATGGAGCAAAGCCATTCCCGCCGGCGACGTCAAAGTGGTCCTGCAAGTGACCGCGAAAAAAATCCCCGATCTGGCCAACGTGCCGATGGCGCTCGATTTGGCCAAAACCGATGAAGCACGACAACTGCTCAAAGCCGGCGCCATCGATCCAGCGGCGATCGTCCGAGTCTATGTTACGATACCCCGCACGCCGAAAGACCGCTTGCAAATCCTGCGCAATGCTTTTGGCAAGACTCTGGTCGATCCGGAATTCGTGGCGGAAGCCAAGAAAGCCAATCTCGACATCAATCCGCTCACCGGCGAAGAAGTGAAAAAGATCGTCGACGATCTCTTCAAACTCAGTTCCGCCACGAAAACTAAACTGGCTGGGATCCTCGCGCCCAAGTGAGTACGGCGGATTCAATCTGGAGACATGAGATGTTACTTGAAATTGGCAAACTGCATCTGGCGCTCCTTTCGCTGATCTTCTGCGGCTTGCTGCCGATCGGCAACAATCGGCTACTGGCGGCGCAGGAAACCGATCTGAAACCCGAGAAGAATCGCCTTGAAGTCGCCATCGCCGCCACTGGCCCGCTCTATTTACCCGTGCTCCTGGCCAATCAAGCCGGCTACTTCAGCAAACGGGGCGTGACGGTCAACTTGACGACGCTCAGCGCCACCGCATCGGCGCAGGCGCTGCTCTCCGGCCAAGTCGATATCTATCAAGGCGGCGCCTCGACGATTCACGCCAACGTCGGCGGCTCGGATCTGATCTATATCGCCGCTTCGGTGGATCGCAGCACATTGGTTTTGTTCGGCCAAAAAGGACTCACGTCATTTGACCATTTGCGCGGCAAGTCGGTGGCGACCACTTCCGTCGGCGCCTTCGGCGAGATCGCCATGCGCAAAAGCGCCAAAGAGCACGCCATGGAAATCGGCAAGGATATCAAACTCCTGTACCACAAGGGTCCGCCGGATGCGCTTTCGACGTTTCTGCTGGGCAACGCCGATGGCGTCATCATCACTCCCCCGCAAACCGACATGGCGCGCAGCAAAGGGTTTCCCGTGATCATCGACTTTTATGAAAAAGGATTGAAAATTATCGGGCCGGGCACGGGCGTGGCGCGATCTTTCATGCAGAAAAACCCGAACACCTTGAAAATCTTTCTGATGGGTTATCTCGACGGCATCAAGCGCTGTCTCGATGACCCGGTCTACGCGCACAAAATCCTCGCCCAAACAAGTAAAATCAGCGATACCAAACTCCTGGAAGACAGCTATCGCAACGGCGTGAAGGTCTGGAACAAAGATATGACCGTCGATCCGGAAGCGATTCGTCTCGTATTGGATTTTGCCAATAATCCCAAAGCCGCGGAACTGGATCCCAAGCGATTCTATGACAATACGCTCATTCGCGAAGTCAATCGTGATTACGCATCGAAGCTGTTTCCTGGGGAGATAAAATAATTGCGCCGACCGCTCCGCCCGAATTCAAGGGTTTCTAAACTTGCGCGCGTGGCTCAACCGCTCGTTTGGAATTTTTCCGAGGCTACGGTAATTAAATCGAAGATCGAATCAGCCAGCTGAGGAGTCATTCATGCGCATTATTGACGCCGACGGCCACGTATTGGAAAGAGACATTCCCTGGGCGGATCTAATCGACGCGCCCTACCGTTCGCGCGCGCCAAAAGCCGTGAAAGACAACCGTGGCTTCACTTTCGTCATGATCGATGGAAAACTCACGCCCAAGCCGGTGGGCAAAGCCTGCAGCTTCGTGGGCGCGCCGCGCAGCCATCATCCCCAGCCGACCACGGGCATGGTCGATCCAAAGCAGCGCCTGAAAGATATGGACCTGGAAGGTATCGACACTGCGGTCCTCTTCGGCACTTCCCCGTTTTTAAGCCTGCCGTTCGTCGAAGACAAGGATCTCGCCTGCGCAATTGCACGCGTCTACAACAATTGGCTGGCGAATTATTGCAGCGCCGATCCACGCCGTCTCAAGGGCGTGGCCGCAGTCGCCATCCAAGATCCGGCGGAATCCGTGAAAGAGCTTCGCCGTGCGGTCGAAGAGCTTAAATTTGTCGCCGTCGCAGCGCCGCCGATATCGGCGTCCAAAAAAAATCTTGACGATGCTGATCTGTTTCCGTTCTTCGCCGAAGCGCAGCGCCTCGACGTGCCGGTATGTATTCACGTCGGCGCGGGCGATGGTGTGCCGGCGGGGACAGAGCGCTTCGATCACCCCTTCTTCACCCACGCGATGGCGCACCCCTTCGAGCAAATGATCGCTTCGCTGTGCGTGGTTGCGGGCGGTTTGCTGGAAAGATTTCCGCGCTTGAAATTTGCCTTCATGGAAGCGGGCTGCGGATGGGTGCCGTACTGGATGGAGCGGCTCGACGAGCATTATGAGATCCTTCAGCCAACCGTGCCGTGGCTCACCAAGCCGCCGAGCGAATACATGAGGAGCGGGCAAATGTTTTATGCCTTCGAGATGGAAGAGAAGACGCTTCCCTTTGTCGCCGAATTCGTCGGCGCGGAGAGGCTTGTTTTTGCCACCGATTACAATCACAGCGATTCAAAATTCCCCCACACCGTCGAAGAAGTTATGGAGCGAAAAGATCTTTCCGACACGCTCAAAGAGAAACTCATGGGCGCCAATGCGGCGACCCTTTATCGTTTGTAGCCTTCCAGTGTAATTTGATCCGGGCTGTCTTAGGTCGGTGCGCTAGCTCGTACAGGATCTCCTTCGTTTCTCCTATTTTCATTTCTGGAATTGGGAAGTTCGCATCGAGCAAGTAACGCTTTGTGCCACCGTTCGTCCAATAAGGACGAGCCTTTCGGAGTCGATCAGACCAGATGATTTTAGAGAACTTGGGAGCAAGTTTTGAGTAAAGGCAAATCATAGATAATATAAACCGATGGTTGAAGTATCTGTTCGCACCGGCGTCCGCCTGATCAAGCAGTTCCGGGGCAGGGAGGTCAAATGAAATCAGCAACGAGGCTGATGGGGATCGTCATTTTGGTGGCGGTGGCTTTCGCCGGCTGTCACGAAATCGGACACATTGACGGCATTGGCGACTACGGCGGGATTGGCGGCGGGGATGTTAACGGTGAAGTCGAGTATGTCGACACGCGGGCGCAAGAGATCGAAATCCGCACGGACTCCGGACGCACATCAGTTCTCCGTTACGATGATCGGACTCAGGTCATTTATCGTCAGCGCAATTATTCCGTCGACAATCTGGAGCGAGGCGACTATGTGGCGGCGCGGGTTCAGCAAGATCGCGAGGGCCGAAGCTACACCGATACCATCACGGTCAGAGAAAGCGTGCAGGATCGCAGTGGACGCGCCGGCAGCGGCCGCTTCGATCGGATCGACGGCCGAGTCGAATACATCGATGCACGCCGCGGGACCTTCGAGGTCCGCGATCAACGGAATCGCTTGGTCGTCGTTGCGGTCCCGTTCAACGCGCCGCGCCAGGTGATCGATCGCTTCAATCGCCTGCGCGAGGGAGATTCTGTGCGGATCGAGGGACGTACGGTCGGCAGCGACCGCTTTGAACTGGAGAACTTTCTCTAGAGTTGATGCGAACAGATCTGTCGGCGCGCTCCAGGGAAAGGTTTGCGTCGCCCAAGCACCAGATCGCCGGCTGCTCAAAAAGATTCAGAGGCGAGACACGCGAAGACCGATAAGCGGAGGCGTACTCTTGTACGTTGACGCGCAATCGATCGAGCGAACGAAGCATATGAGTCTTTTTCAGCAGCCTGCGCTAGTGCAGAATCTGCTTGAAAAAATCGTTCCCTTTGTCGTCGACTAGAATAAATGCCGGGAAATCCTCCACCTCGATCCTCCAGATCGCTTCCATTCCCAGCTCGGGATACTCCAGCACTTCCACTTTTTTGATGTTTTCCTTGGCGAGAATCGCCGCCGGACCGCCGATCGAGCCGAGATAAAAACCGCCATATTTTTTGCACGCGTCGGTCACCTGCTGGCTGCGATTGCCTTTGGCCAGTGTGATCAGCGCGCCGCCGTGCGACTGGAACAAATCGACGTAGGAATCCATCCGCCCCGCCGTCGTTGGTCCGAAGGAGCCTGATGGCATTCCGTCGGGCGTCTTGGCCGGACCGGCATAGTAAATGGGATGATCTTTTACATATTGGGGCAATCCGTCTCCCCGATCTAACCGTTCCTTCAATTTCGCATGTGCGATATCGCGCGCGACGATCATCGTACCGCTTAACGAGAGCTGAGTCGTCACCGGATACTTGGTCAATTGCGCAAGAATCTCCGGCATCGCCCGGTTGAGATCTACTTTGACAACGTTGCTCTCGACTTTGCCGCGATATTCCTCGGGAATCAGCCGGCCCGGATCGCGCTCGAGTTCTTCGAGCCACACCCCGTCGCGATTGATCTTCGCTTTGGCGTTACGATCTGCCGAACAAGACACACCCATGCCGACCGGACACGAAGCGCCGTGGCGCGGCAGGCGAATGATCCGCACGTCGAGGGCGAAATACTTGCCGCCGAATTGGGCGCCGTAACCCGCCCTATAAGCCTGCTCAAGCATGCGGTTTTCTAACTCCACGTCGCGAAATGCCCGACCGTGCGCGTTGCCTGTGGTCGGGAGATGATCCAGATACCCGGTGCTGGCGAGCTTGACGGTCTTCAGACAAGCCTCGGCCGAGGTGCCACCGATCACAAACGCCAAATGATAGGGTGGGCAACCCGCGGTCCCCAGAGTCTTCATCTTCTCCGTGAGAAATTTTTCCAAACTCTCTGGATTAAGAAGCGCTTTTGTTTCCTGGTAGAGCATCGTCTTGTTGGCCGAGCCGCCCCCTTTGGTGACGAAAAGAAACTGATATTCCATGCCGTCCGTCGCCATGATGTCGATCTGCGCCGGCAGATTGGTACCGGTGTCGATCTCGTTGAACATGTCAAGCGGCGCGGTCTGGGAATAGCGCAAGTTCTCCTCGGTGTATGTTTTGTAAACGCCCTTGGCGAGAAACTCCTCGTCTTTAACGCCGGTCCACACCTGCTGGCCCTTTTTGCCGACGATCGTCGCGGTGCCGGTATCCTGGCAGAACGGCAAAATGCCTTTTGCTGCAGTGTCCGCATTGCGCAGCATCGCCAACGCGACATAACGATCGTTCGCCGAAGCTTGTGGATCCTTGAGGATCGCCGCGACCTTTTCCAAATGCGCCGTGCGCAAAAGAAAAGACACATCACGAATGGCCACGTTCGCGAGAAGGATCAAAGCCTGAGGGTCGACTTTAAGAACATCCTTGCCTTCGAACTTGGTCGTCGAGACATAGTCCTTGGTCAGCAACCGGTACCTGGTCGTGTCTTTTTCGATCGGCAGCGGATCTTGATAATAAAATTCTGGCCTCGCCATGTCAGTCACCTCACTGCCTGAATCCTAATGGAATTTTTCGATATTGTCGACGCAGGAAAGATCTCACTGCGGCGAAGCGGAGCGCGCCGAGGCAAGATTTTATCAAGCAAATACTACGAGTCTGCGAACTGTGCCTCAGCCGTAAATGACGATTGGTGCCTGGGGTCGCGGCTTTGCCGCGCTGAGTTCTTTGCGGTAAGGTCTCTTGTCTTTCAGTTGCTCGTAAGGAGAACATTTCCCATCGGTACCCAACGGATTCACACCTACTGCGCCATGTGCACGTCGCGTTGCGGTGTGCTTGCAACCGTTGAAGACGGTGTC
>JAICHC010000102.1 GCA_025922795.1 Candidatus Binatia bacterium
AGATGGTGATACGCACCAATAGCGAGGATAACGCGAGCAGGTTGGCCCAGGCACTTAACAGGATCGTGTCGGTAAAAGAGTATCGCGTTTCGCCTACGGGAGACTAGCCGCGAAAAATCTATGCTGAGTTACGACGTCGTCGAATGGGGCAAGCCGCTCGAGAAAATCGAGAGACAAACACCGCGCCCGCAGGGTACGCAGGTGCTGGTCAGGCTGAAATACTGCGGCGTGTGCCATAGCGACGTCCATATCCGCGACGGCTACTTCGATCTCGGTGGCGGCAAGCGATTCCACATGAGCGAGCGTGGCATGACGCCGCCGGTGACGCTGGGCCACGAACCTTACGGCACCGTGATTGCCGCGGGCTCGGACGCGGACGATGTGCCGATCGGCGCGGACCGGCTCGTCTATCCGTGGACGGGTTGCGGCAGTTGCGTGCGCTGCGCGGAAGGTTGCGACAATTTTTGCATGACCCCGAGCATGATCGGCATTCAACGACGGGGCGGTTATGCGGATCATCTGCTCGTGCCCCATCCGCGCTACTTGATCGACGCGAGCGGCATTGACCCGGTTTGGGCGGCAATTTTGTCATGCTCCGGGTTGTCCGCCTATTCCGCTGTGTCCAAGTTACAACCGATCCCGCCTGACGAATGGGTTATCATCATGGGCGCGGGCGGTCTCGGGCTTTCCGCGATCGGCATGCTGCGCGCGCTAGGGCATGAAAAAATCGTCGTGGCGGATATCGACGATCACAAGTTAACAGCGGCTACAGCGGCCGGAGCGGCGGCAACGATTAACAACCGCGAAGTCAAGGCGCAACAAGAGCTAAAAGATATCACCCTCGGGGCGCTATCGGGCGCGGCTGATTTCGTCGGCAGCCTGGAAACCGCGCAGCTGGCGCTCGGTGCCTTGCGCAAAGGCGGCAAGTTGATTCTGGTCGGTTTGTTCGGCGGCGAGATCCCGCTTTCTATCGCGAGTACGATCCTGCGCGCGATTACAGTTCAAGGCTCGCACCTCGGCAGGGTCGAAGAATTAAAGTCGGTCGTTGGGCTGGCGCGCGCGGGAAAAATCAAACCGATTCCGATTCAGAAGCGACCGTTAGCTGAGGTGAGCCGAACGCTGGATGAGTTGAAGGCGGGAGGAATTACTGGGAGAGTAGTCGCACAGATCTAACGGCAAGGCACTTCGGATGTGTGTGGTGAGTGTTCGGGGTCACGGTCGGTTCATAGCGCAAGGTTCTTCACTCCAGATCAGGACGACATTTGCCTGGCGTGTCATTCCGAACGATGCTTAATCGAGGCGCCAGCCGGATGTGAGAATGAACCGGATTGTTCAATTGGCGATCGACTTCATCAGGCCTTTTTGGAGGCTTGCGGGCGACAAGAATTCACCTGACGCGCCGGTTACCCGAATAAGCGTGCTGGCGAGTGGGAAAATCCTGTTGGACGGCAGGGAAGCGACGGTTTCGGAGGCGAGCCGTGCGCTGGAGCGAACGAAGACCCAAAGAGGAACTGTTTGGTACTATCGTGAACACGGCAAAGGTGAGCCGCCACAGGAGGCAATCGAGCTGTTTAAATTGATGGTCGAGAACAATCTTCCAATCAGCCTTTCCAGCAAAGCCGATTTTTCGGATTACCTCGACGAACAAGGACAGTCGCGTCCCCGAAAGTAGTCATAGCCTACCGCGCTAGCCGAGTCGCAAGTCGCTTTGTCTTCATCTCAACTCTGACTTAACGATGCAAACTAACCCGGGAAATCGTAGTTCAGAACCCTCCTGGTTCTTTCTTGCTCTCGCCGCCGCTGCGCTGCTGATGGTGACGATGGGGGCGCGGCAGTCGCAAGGGTTGTTTCTGTTCCCGATCGCGGGTTCGACCGGGGCCGGCATCGCGACGGTCAGTTTTGCCATGGCCGTTGGCCAGTTTGTCTGGGGCGCGGTGCAGCCGGTGAGCGGCGCATTAGCCGATCGTTTCGGCGCGGCGCGCGTGCTGGTCGGCGGCCTGCTTATTCTTGCTTTGGGATGCGCGCTGACACCGCTGCTCACGTCGAGTTTCGGCCTCGTGCTTACGATCGGTATTCTGACGGCGGTGGGATCGGGGGCGGGAAGTTTCTCCGTGCTGATCGGCTCGCTGGCGCGGCGGCTGCCGGAACTGCATCGCGGCACAGCCGCGGGAATCATCACGGCAGGAGGTTCGCTCGGGCAGTTTGTTTTTGCTCCGATCGCGCAGACTTTAATTTCGCTGTGGGACTGGATGGGTGCCATGTGGTCGCTGGGCGCGATCACGTTGGTCGCCCTGCCGCTGGTGCGGCCGATCGGCGGCCGGGCGGCGGCCGGGGGCACACCGGTTTGGACGGGCCAGGGCGGCATGCGCATGGCGCTGCGCAACGCGTTTCGCGATCGCAGCTATTTGCTTTTGCACGGCAGCTTCTTGACCTGTGGATTTCATATCGCATTTCTGATCACCCATCTGCCCGGAGAAGTGGATCTTTGCGGCTTGCCGGCGTCGGTGGCGAGTTGGTCTTTGGCGATTATCGGCCTGGCGAATGTCGCCGGCAGTTTCACCGCCGGCTGGTTGCTCGGCCGCTTCCGCGGTAAGGATGTCTTGTTTTGGATGTATGCCTCGCGCACGATCCTGATTCTGCTCTATCTTGCCGCGCCGAAGACCGAATGGACTTTCTATCTTCTCGCTGTCGGGCTTGGTTTCTCCTGGTTGGGCACGGCGCCGCCGACCGCCGGCGTGGTCGGAAAACTCTTTGGGATGCGTTACCTTGCGACGCTCTACGGTATGACGATGCTGTCGCACCAAATCGGCGGCTTCTTCGGCGCCTGGATCGGCGGCCTAGCGTTTAGCTATTATGGAAATTATCTGTGGATGTGGTACGCGGACGCGCTGTTTGCGTTGATCGCGGCTTTCCTCAATCTGCCGATTCGTGAATCGCGCGTCGAACGAAGCGCGGTGCCGGCCTAACACCGCGTGACCATTCGATTGTGAATCGGCGCACGTTATGCCATAAAAAACAGTGCCCTTCTCCAAGCTCGGACTCTCTCCTAAAGTGGTCGACGGCGTGCGCGCGGCCGGCTATGCCGAACCGACGGCGATTCAACTGCGTGCGATCCCCCTGATCCTGGAGGGTCGCGACGTTATCGGCTCGGCTCAGACCGGCACGGGAAAGACTGCGGCATTCGCGTTGCCGATGATCTCCCGCTTGGGGCAGCGCGGCGGACTGCGCGCACTCGTGCTCGAGCCGACGCGCGAGCTTGCGGCGCAGGTCGAAACCGCGATCCGCGATTACGCCCGCTTTACCAACTTGCGAACCGTCGTGCTGTACGGCGGCACCGGCTATGGCCGGCAGGATCAGGCGCTGCGTCAGGGCGCAGATATTGTCGTGGCGACGCCCGGGCGGTTGCTCGATCAGTTGCAGCGCCGCATGCTCAGGCTCGACCGGATCCAACTGCTGGTGCTTGACGAAGCGGATCGCATGTTGGACATGGGGTTCATGCCGGACGTGCGCAAGATCGTTGAGCGCTGCCCCCGCACGCGCCAGACCATGCTCTTCTCCGCGACTGTTCCGCCGGAGATCGAGCAGCTCTGCCGGTGGGCTTTGCGCAATCCGCAAGCCATCGAGATCGGCCAGCGCCGTTTGCCGGCCGAGACGGTGACGCATGCTTTGTATCCGGTTGACGTGGCGCAAAAGCAAGATCTCCTGGAGGAGCTGCTGCGGCGTACCGATTACGATCAGGTGCTGATATTCTGCCGCACGAAAAACGGCGCGGATCGCGTCGCGCGCAAGCTCCATCAGCAAGACCATGCGGTGGCGGTGTTGCACTCCAGCCGCACTCAGCGCGAGCGCGAAGAGGCGCTTAATGGGTTTCGCAACGGCCGCTACGAAGTCATGGTCGCTACGGATATCGCTGCGCGGGGTATCGACGTCCAGCAAATCAGCCACGTCATCAATTTCGACGTGCCCCATCATCCGGAAGATTACGTTCACCGCATCGGCCGCACCGGTCGCGCCCAAACGGTCGGCGACGCCTTCACGATCATGACGGCGGAAGATCTTCAGGAAGTGGCCGCGATCGAGCACTTCATCGGCCAGAAAATTCCACGGGTCAAGTTAGAGGGCTTCAACTACGCCTATAGCCGTTTGCTCGACCCCAATCCAAAACCGGTCTTCGGCGGAAGCCGCTCGGCAAACCGGCGATCCTATGGCGCCGGACGGCGCCGCTGGTAGCGCGTGCCGGAGACGGATCCGTTGGCGAGCCGTGAAGAATCAAAAGATGTCATTCTGAGCAGCGTTGCGAGGGAAAATTTGTTTTTGCGATCGTGCGCCGTTGAATAAAACAGCTCCTTCGTCTGCGGCTCCGGATGACCCTGATAAATGCTCGAAGATTTGAGAAACCTTTTTCAATCGAATTCGAAAAATCACTTATACTGGGCCCATCATTGAATTTAGAAGATTTCGTGCAGGTCGCCGCGGATGCGATCGTCGCTGCCGCCGCCGATGGGAAAATTATTTTATGGAATCCGGCGGCAACGCGGCTGTTCGGCTTCACGGCCGAGGAGGCGCTTGGCCAGTCACTCGATCTGATCATCCCGGAACGTCTGCGCGCGCGCCACTGGGAAGGCTATTGCCAGGTGATGGCGACAGGCCGTACCAAATACGGCTCGGAGGTGCTACGCGTCCCGGCGCAGCACAAGGACGGCAAGACATTGTCCATCGCGTTTACCGTCAGTTTATTGGATGCACCGAATGGTGCGGGCCGTATCATCAGCGCGATCATCCGAGACGAGACAACGCGATGGAACGAAGAACGAGATCTGCGCCGACGGCTCGCTGAGCTGGAACAGCGGACCAAGTAAGACCGATTATTATCCGCTGCCGATCCGCACAAACAACCGCGCACAATCTGCAGAGGATGACGAAGTGGCTCCTCGCGTACCAATCTTAACGGCGCACGCGCGCCGGCTTTGGCAGGTTGTGTTTCGGCAACCTGCCAAAGCGCGCCGCAAGGTTACTGCGTAAATAGCTTTTTGATTTGGGCGACCACTTCAGGCGGCTGATTCATGACCTCCTTGGCCATGCCTTGCAGCTTTTCGCCGGTCAAAGGAGTGACGTCAATGCGCATTTTTTTCGCTTCGGCAATCAAGTCGGGGTCCTTGACGACTTTTTCGTGGGCCGCGCGCAACGTTGCAACCCGGTCCGCAGGCGTGCCTGGGGGTGCCAGCAACGGCCGAGCCCACTCGCCGCCTTGCAGCATGGCTTCGGCTACTCGGCGTTTGGTGGGCGGGGTTTTAAATTCGTCCATCAGCTCGTAAATGGTCGGCGCCTCCTCCACCCGCGGATCTCGCTTACGACCGCTCTGCGCGAGGAAGCGAACGAACTTGCTCTTCATCCACGTCAGAAACGGCTCGCGTCCATAATAGGTCGAGATCGTCAAACCCATGCATTGAACCTCGCCGCGTTCAAGCGCGATGGCGATCTCGCTGCTGCCGGGATAGCCGGTGACATGTTGGATGCGCGCGTCGATGGTTTCTTCCAGGATCTTTGACATGACGTAGTCCGAGCTGCCGACGCCCGTCGAGCCGCACCTGGGCGTCACTTTTTGCTTGACAATCTCGCTCATCGATTTAAACGGCGCATCGGTGCGGGCAAAGATCATCATGTCGTCGTTTTCCAATGAGCCGATCCAGTTGAATTTCGGCAAATCGAATTTCACCTCCTTTTGCCCGGAAAGCTGGGTGAGATAAAAATTGTTGTGGGGGGCGAGCAGAGTCAAGCCGTCCGGTTTCGCCACGCCCCAGACATAATTCGCCGCTGTCACGGATCCGGCACCCGGCATGTTCTGCACGACCAGGTCGGGATTACCCGGAATATATTTGCCCATGTGCCGAGCGAGCAAGCGCGCGGCGCGGTCATAGCCGCCGCCGGAGCTCAAGCCGACTACGATGCGAATTTGTTTCCCCTTAAAATAAGCTTCCTGCGCGTGCAGGTTCTGGCCGGTACCTATTCGCAACAATGCGAACCCGAACGCGGCAGTTAACAATATGGTTTTTAACTTCATTCAATCCTCCTGTTACCGCGGCTTTGCACCACGGCGCTCAAATCATAGTTATTTGCCGGCTCTTTTCAATGGGCCGGAAAGAAAAAGATCGCTGCCGGCTCGGTTGACAGGTTATGACCCGCGAGTGATATTTGCAGCTAAACAGTAGTCGGTCGGTAGCGTGCTGAACCCGGATATATCATTGACTCGCTGATCGAAATTCAATAGAAGCGGGGTATTCCAGGCAGAGGAGATCAATGAAACCGACGGCTCGAATGCTCGCCTTTCGGGGCAAGGATTTTCGCACGGTCGCGGACGTTAACGCGGGCCAAGAGGCGCTGTTTGCCGACCTCATGGACGGGAACCTGACCCTTGCCGAAAGCCGTGAGATCCAGAAAGTGTTCAACGCTCGGATTAAGATGATCGGTTCCGCGCTCAAGTTCGGCGAGATACAGGCGCTCCAAGAGGCATCGGAGGAAATGGACGAGTTGACGGAATGGCTGGCTTCGGCATTACGTAAAGGTTGAACCGCAGGCCGGGTCCGACAACCCTGAAAGGAGAGACTATTATGAAATTAAAAACGCGAGCGTGGCCCAGACAATAGATTGGAGGCACGACAAAAGATCGACGCCCGTTGCCCGCAAATGGCGGAGTAATAACGCGTCGGCTCAATCGACAACCCCGCTGCTTTAACCGCGAAAAAGCCGTCAATTCGGCACGTCTTACACAAGATCCTACAGCCGGTTTAAAAGCGAAACAGGCCTGCCCTGAACGCCGAGAAATTTCGTTACCCGACGTCGGGCCCCATAGCTAGATTGGACGGATACGCCACGATCGTTTATTCTTGGGCAATGCTGTGGACCGCAACGATCCGAGTAATGTCCGAGTTCAATGGTAAACACCTTAAGGGAACGAGCAAGCATCCGGTTTCTTGTGTCTATGCTGATGCCGTCGGCTGGGCAGGGCAGGTGGGGATGAGCGCCAGAATCAAGTGGGCTACCGTGCCGTCCTGGTGAATTGGTCCAATTGAGCGAGTTCGAGAGTCGGACGATGGTACCGGTTTATCTACTTCTTGCCGTGATCTTCCTAGTGATGACCTGCGGCCGGGTGATTTTCCGCTCGAGGCCGAAAGGAGTCGACTGGGCTTTGGAAGTCGCGTTCATCCGGCTTGATTTTCCGCCCGAACAGCGCGTCATCGCGCAACAACTCGCCGCCGGCCTCGCCGAGGTGGTCGGCATGCGCATCAAGCAGCTAAGGCCTGAACATAATTTGAGCCAGATTGCCGATTGGGCCGAAGACAAGATCTACGCCAAAGATCTGATCACGCTGTTCGTCGTCGCATTCAACCTAAAATGCGATCACAACACGACTTTTCGAAACCTGGTCGAGAAGGTTGCGCGCCGCCGGCAGTCGGCGCGTGCTGAAGTGATGGTCTCGGCCTGATATCTCCTGTTCCATAAACTCGATCGGTCGGTTTCATCTCGGGGTAGGTCGCTTGAACATGATAAAAGCGCTGATTTTCGATTTTGATGGATTGATCCTCGACACCGAGAGCCCGGAATACCAAGCCTGGCAGGAAGTGTTCGCCGCGCACGGTCATGAGTTGGCTCCCGACCTGTGGGCCGATTTGATCGGCCGGCCGCGGAACTATTTCGATATGTATACTTACTTCAAAGCACTAAACGGGCCGCTGACCGATCTCGACGCGCTGCGCAAGGATCGCCGCGCGCGGGTCATCCAGCTGGTGCTTGAACAGCCGATCTTACCGGGTGTAATGAATTACTTGGCCGAGGCCAAGGAGATCGGTCTGAAGATCGGGCTGGCGTCGAGCTCCGCCGGCGAGTACGTGCGCGGGCATCTCGAGCGGCTCAACCTGTTGGAATATTTTCACGTCACCAAATGCTTCGAAGATACCGGAGCGCACAAACCGGATCCCGCTCCGTATCTGGCCGTGCTCGATGCGATCGGCGTTGCGCCGCGGGAAGCGATTGCCTTCGAAGATTCGCCCAACGGCGTTGCCGC
>JAICHC010000103.1 GCA_025922795.1 Candidatus Binatia bacterium
ATCGAGCTTGGTTTTCGGCTTGACCCATGAAGTGTCCGTTCTGCCATCAGACCGAGAATCGAGTGATCGATTCACGCTTGAGCAAAGACAGCAACATGATCCGGCGTCGGCGCGAGTGCGAGCGTTGCAGTCGGCGTTTCACCACCTATGAGCGGGTCGAAGAGATGATGCCGCTGGTGGTTAAAAAAGACGGCCGTCGCGAAACCTTTGACCGGCTCAAGATCATCAACGGCTTGAAGCGCGCTTGCGAAAAGCGCCCGGTGAGCATCAATACGATCGAGGCGATCACTGATCGTATCGAAAGGACGGTGCAGGAGCGCGGTGAAAAGGAAATTGCCAGCTCTTTAATCGGCGAAACGTTGATGCGCGAGCTGCATGACACCGATCCGGTCGCCTACGTGCGTTTCGCTTCCGTCTATCGATCTTTCAAAGACATCAATGAGTTCATGGTCGAATTGGAAGAGCTTCTGAAGGAGCGTAAGGGCACGCCTGGGGCGAAAGTGACCGAGCTCCGACAAAAAAGGGATTAGCCTCTTTGTCCGAATCTCGCCGCGGCGCGCAAGACGAGTATTATCTGCGCATGGCTTGCCGAGTGGCGCAAAAGGCGGCAGGTCGAACCAGTCCCAATCCCCAGGTCGGCGCCGTTCTCGTGCGCCGAGGAAAGATTGTCGCCACCGGCTATCACCGCTTCGCCGGCGCTGACCACGCGGAAATCGCCGCGCTCAAGCGCGCCGGGGCGAAAGCCCGGGGCGCGATTCTCTACCTGACACTCGAACCATGCAGCCACCAGGGACGCACGCCGCCGTGTACCGGAGCTTTAATTCGCGCCGGCATCAAGGAGGTCGTTTGCGGAACGAAAGATCCCAATCCATTGGTGGCTGGGCGGGGCATTCGGCAGCTTAGGCGCGCCGGTATTAAAGTTCGCGTGGGGCTGCTCGAAAATGAATGCCGCAGGCTGATCGAAACTTTCGCTAAGTACATCACCCGGCGGATGCCTTTTGTGACCCTTAAGCTGGCGGCGACGCTTGACGGCAGAATCGCCACGTTGACCGGTGACTCGCGCTGGGTGAGCGGCGAGGAGTCGCGCCTTGCGGTTCATCGGCTGCGCAATGAGGTCGACGCGGTTCTCGTCGGTTCTGGCACGGTCAAGGCCGACGATCCGCAACTGACCTGCCGGATTGCGCGCGGGCGCAATCCGTGGCGCATCATTCTGGACAGCCGTCTACTTATTCCGCTTTCGGCAAAAGTCCTGCGCCATAAAGACCCGGAAAAAACCATTGTTGCCGCAGGGGGCCGGGTTGCCCCCGCCAAGGTTCGTGCGCTCCAACTTCTCGGTGCGCAGGTGTGGCGATTACCACTCAGGCAAAATAAAGTGGCCTGGCGGCCGCTGCTGAGAAAACTTGCGGAGGCGGGCATCGTCAGCGTGATGATCGAAGGCGGCGGCGCCACCGCAGCTTCGGCGCTCGAAGCAAAGATCGTCGACAAGATCATGTTTTTCTACGCGCCGAAAATTCTTGGCGGCGATGGCCGGCCGATGCTCGATGGCTTGGGGTTTCGCCGGATGAAGAGCGCGCTCATGGTCAAAGATCTTCGGGTCAGGAGATCCGGCGGAGATTTAATCGTGACCGGGTATCTGTGAAAATGTCAGGGCGGGTGTTGGCCAAGAAATGATTCAGGTTGGACTTGATGTTTACCGGGTTGATTGAAGATGTCGGCGTCGTCGACGCGCTGCGACTTAACCAAGGTTCAGCAGTTTTGACGGTGAAAACCGGTTTGGCCGTCAATTCAATGCGCCTTGGCGCCAGCATCGCCGTCAATGGCGCCTGTTTGACGGTTGTCAAGAAGCGCCGCGGCGCATTTACCGTCGATGTTTCGCCGGAGACCCTCAGAATGACCAACCTGGATCAGCTGCGCGTCGGTAGCCTGGTTAACCTCGAGCAACCGATGCGTTTGCAAGAGCGCCTCGGCGGCCATCTGGTGACCGGTCACGTCGATGGCATCGGCACGGTGTGGAGCATCGCCAAGGAAGGCGACTTTACGATATTTCGTTTGCGCGCGCCGCGCCCTCTTGGCGCGCTGTTGGTGTCGAAAGGGTCGGTCGCCGTGGACGGCATCAGTTTGACCGTTAATCAGTGCCGCGCCGGTGACTTTTCGGTGGCGATTATTCCGTTCACATTGCGTCACACGAATTTGCGCGCTCGCCGGGTAGGTGATAAAGTCAACATCGAAACCGACTTGATCGGTAAATACGTTCAAAACTTCGTGCAACAGCGCAAGTAAGTCCGGCGGCTCCCGCATCAATCCCATGCCAATCGCCAGTATCGAAGAAGGTTTGGAGGAAATCCGTAACGGCCGGATGGTGATTTTGGTCGACGAAGACGCGCCGGACAGCAATGGTTTTTTCAGTATGGCGGCCGAGAAGGTTTCCGCACAGAGCCTCAATTACATGATGCACCACGGCCGCGGCATCATCTACGTGACGCTGACCGACGAGCGCATTCGCGAGCTTGGCATTCCAATGATCCCGGAGGAGAACAGTCCCCTGGCCGGGTTGATTTGCGGCGCGTCGTTTTCGATCAGCCTGTCAGGCGTGCATGGCGTGTCCGCCCAGGGCCGCGCCCACACGATTCAGGCCGTCATCGCCGATCTCACCAAACACGAAGATTTGGTGATCCCAGGCCATGTCCAGCCGCTGCAAGCGCGCAGCGGTGGCGTGCTGGCGCGCTCGGGGCGCACCGACGCTTCGGTGGATCTGGCGCGCTTGGCCGGGTTCAAGCCGGCTGGAGTCATTTGTCAGATTTTAGACGAGGACGGCTCGGTGGCATTGCTGCCTGTGCTGGAACGACTGGCCGAGCGGCAGCGACTGAAGATTGTCTCGGTGGCGAACTTGATCGCTCATCGGCTGCGCACCGAAAGCTTGGTCAAGCGTGTGGCCGAGCAGGAGTTTCCGACCATCCACGGGGGCATGTATCGGGCGATCGTTTATCGCAACGAAGTCGATCGCGTCGAGCATATGGCGCTGGTCAAAGGCGAAGTCAGCGGCGCGGACTGCGTTTTGGTGCGAGTCCATTCCGAGTGTTTGACCGGTGATGTGTTCGGCTCGGAGCGTTGCGATTGCGGCGATCAGATTCGCCAATCCCTGCGGCTGATCGATGAACAAGGCTTGGGTGTGCTGATCTACATGCATCAGGAAGGCCGTGGCATCGGTCTGACCAACAAGATTAGAGCCTATGCGCTGCAGGATCAGGGGCGTGATACGGTAGAAGCCAATTTGGAGTTGGGCTTTAAAGAAGATCTGCGCGATTACGGCATCGGTGCGCAAATTTTGCGCGACTTGAACATCGACAAGATTGCGTTGTTGACTAACAATCCGCGTAAAATCTCCGGGCTCGAGGGTTACGGTGTCAAAGTTCTCGAACGCGTTCCTCTCGAGGTGGTGCCGCGCGACAGCAATATCCACTATCTGCGTACCAAGCAGAGAAAGTTGGGTCATCTCTTTTCCAATCTGGAAAGCAAATCCGCCAAGCACTGACCGCCTCAGATCACGTTGCGATGGCAAACGTTGTTGACGGAACAAAGGACGCACGCGGGCTCAAGATCGGCATCATCGTCAGCCGCTTCAATCATTTTGTCACGGAGAAGCTGCTCGACGGCGCGATCGACGCATTCAAGAGCCATGGTGGCGCTGAAGAGGACCTGACCATCGTGCGAGTGCCAGGCGCGTTCGAGATTCCACTGGTGCTGGAGAGGATGGCGAGCGGCGGCAAATACGATGCCTTGGTTTGTCTCGGCGCGGTGATCCGCGGCGATACACCGCATTTTGAATATGTTTGCGACGCAGTAACGCGCGGCATCGGCGACGCGGTGCGGGCCTACAAGATTCCGATTGGTTTCGGAGTATTGACAACCGACAACGTCCAGCAGGCCATGGACCGAGCGGGTACGAAGGACGGCAACAAAGGGTACGAAGCATTGCTCACGGCGGTTGAAATGATTCACGTCATCGAGCGCATTTCGTAGACGCACTTCGCCGTCACCGACAAAATCTCAGAGCACCTTTTTGTCAGAGCATCAACAGGAATCGGCGACCGGCCACTCCGGCAAAGGCACGCGACGCAAGGGCCGCGAGTTGGCGCTTCAGGCGCTGTACCAGATCGAGATCACCGGTGATCCTTCGGTCAACGCCGTGGAATCATTTTTGCGCCACTTCGAAGGCAACGCCAAGGCAAAGGAATTCGCGCGCCGCTTGGTGTCAGGAGTCGTGAGCCAAGGCGCCACTATCGATCAGACCATCGAGCAAACGACGGAAAACTGGAAACTGGCGCGGCTTGCCAAGGTCGATTTGGTGATCCTGCGCATGGCGACTTACGAGTTGACCTTTTGTCCGGACATCCCGGTGGCCGTCAGCCTGGATGAGGCAATCGAAATCGCCAAGCGCTTCGGCAGCGCGGATTCGGCCAACTTCATCAACGGGGTGTTGGACCAAATCGCTCACGTCCGGAATCTGAAAGCGTGATTGAAAGTTATGGAAGAACACTATCAAGCCAAAAGCATCGAGGCTAAATGGCAGCGCCTTTGGGCTGAGGATCAGACGTTCAATGTCGCCGAGGACTCGGCGAAATCAAAGTATTACGTGCTGGAAATGTTTCCCTATCCGTCCGGTCGCATTCACATGGGTCATGTGCGCAACTACTCGATCGGCGACGTGGTCGCGCGCTACAAGCGTATGCGCGGTTTCAACGTGCTTCATCCGATGGGCTGGGACGCTTTCGGTTTGCCGGCGGAGAACGCCGCCATCGAGCGCGGCGTTCATCCGAAGCAGTGGACGCAGGAAAATATTGCTTACATGAAGGCACAGCTTCAGCGCATGGGCCTTTCTTACGATTGGGCGCGGGAGCTGGCCACCTGCGAGCCCGAGTATTACCGCTGGAATCAGTGGATCTTTACGCAGTTTTTCAAAAAAGGCTTGGCTTACAAGAAGAACGCATTCGTCAACTGGTGTCCTTCCTGCGAAACCGTGCTGGCCAACGAACAGGTGGTTGACGGCGCTTGTTGGCGTTGCGACTCCGCGGTCGTTCAGCGGGAATTGGAACAGTGGTTTTTCCGCATCACCGATTACGCCGAGGAACTGCTCGCCGATCTGGACAAACTCAAGGGGTGGCCCGACAAGGTGCTGACCATGCAGCGCAACTGGATCGGCAAGTCGATCGGTGCCGAAATCGATTTTCCAGTGGTGGGTCATGACCGGGGGTTGCGCATTTTTACGACCCGCCCCGACACCATCTTCGGCGCAACCTTTGTCTCGCTTGCCGTCGAGCATCCGCTGGCGCTCAAACTGGCGCGTGACACGCCCCAGCAAAGAGCGGTCGAAGCATTCATCGAGCGGGTGAGAAAGATTAGCCAGGCACGCCGCGGCGAGGATGAAGCTGAGAAGGAAGGCGTCTTTACCGGCGCCTACTGTCGTAATCCGTTCACGGGCGAGGACATTCCGATCTATCTCGCAAACTTCGTGCTCATGGAGTACGGCACCGGCGCGGTGATGGCGGTACCCGCGCACGACCAGCGCGATTTTGAATTCGCTAGAAAGTACCATCTGCCGATCCGTTTGGTGATTCAGCCGCAGAACCGGGCTCTCAGAGAGGCGGAGTTGACCGAGGCCTATGTCGACGAAGGAGTGATGGTCGACAGCGGAGAATTTTCCGGCCTGGCGAGTACCGAGGGCAAGGAAAAGATCGCAGCGCATGCGGAATCGAAAGGGTGGGGCAAAAAGGCGATCCGTTATCGTCTGCGTGATTGGGGCGTCTCGCGACAGCGATACTGGGGCACGCCGATTCCGATCATTTACTGTGACCCGTGCGGTACGGTTGCCGTGCCGGAGAGCGAGCTTCCGGTAAAGCTGCCCGAAGATGTGCCGTTTACCGGAAAGGGCGGTTCGCCGTTGCACGAGAGTCAATCCTTCTCAAAAGTCACTTGTCCGAAATGCGGAGGCGCGGCGAGGCGTGAGACCGACACCATCGACACTTTCGTCGATTCGTCGTGGTATTTTCTCCGCTATACTTCGGCAAATTCTACCACGGCGCCGTTCGAGGTCGAAAAGGCCCGTTATTGGATGGCGGTCGATCAATACATCGGCGGTGTCGAGCATGCCGTGTTGCATCTGCTCTATGCACGATTTTTCACCAAAGCGCTGCGTGACCTCGGGTTCGCCAAGGTCGATGAACCGTTTACGAACTTGCTCACGCAGGGAATGGTTTCCATGGAAACCTATCGTTGCGCCGAACATGGCTGGCTTTTCCCCGGAGATCTAATCGGCTCGGAAAAGGACGGCTGGCAATGCGCCGAGTGCCGCCGTCCGGTGACCATCGGCCGGGTCGAAAAGATGTCCAAGTCGAAGAAAAACATCATCGACCCCGAAGATCTCATCAGCCGCTACGGCGCCGATACCGCACGCCTGTTTGCACTCTTCGCTGCGCCGCCGGAAAAAGATCTGGAGTGGAGCGATCAGGGTGTCGAGGGCGCCTATCGATTCTTGTCCCGGTTGTGGCGGTTGATTTTTCAACAACGCGATCTGTGGGCGAACCCTACCGGGAGCAACGGCGCCGGCGAGCTTTCCTCGGAGCTGCGCGATCTGCGGCGCATGATCCACCGGACGATTCAAAAAGTCACCGATGACATCGAAGAGCGTTTTCACTTCAACACCGCAATCGCCGCCATCATGGAGTTGCTAAACGCCTTGAGCGCCGCCGCCCAGCGCGGTGACGATTCGGAGGCGGGGCGCGAGATTCGCAAACAGGGGCTGGAAGCCGTGGTGCTGCTGCTCGCGCCGTTTGTCCCCCACGCCGCCAGCGAGCTGTGGCAGGAGCTCGGGCATCGGGAGCACGTCGATCAAGTACCGTGGCCGAGCTATTCGGCCGACGCGCTCGAGGAAGAAAAACTGCTGATCATCGTTCAAGTCAACGGCAAAGTGCGCGGCAAGATCACCGTGCCGGCCGACGTCACTCAGGAACGTATCGAGACCGATGCCTTGTCCGATCCAAAGGTCGCTGGCTTACTCGACGGCAAAAAGATCGGACGTGTGGTTTATGTGCCGCGTCGCCTGGTGAACATCGTAGTGGAGGGTTGAAAACATGCGCCAGGATCAGTCGCTTCGGCGCCGCTTTTTCCGCTATCTGATTGCTAGCGTCGTGCTTTCGGGTCTCGGCGCCTGCGGCTATCAATTTGTCGATGAAAGTTCACTGCTCCCCAAAGACGCTCGCACGATCTATGTGGAGCCTTTTGTGAACCGTAGCCGCGAAGTCGGCATGGAAAAAGAGCTCGCGACGGCGCTCCGCGGTGAATTTTATCGCCGCGGACGACTCCAAGTCGTCGAACAAGTCGAGCAGGCCGACGTGATCCTGAGCGGTGTGATTCGTTCCCTGGACAATACCGTCGCTTCGGTCAATCGCCGCGACGAAGTCCTGCAATATGAAGCCCTGCTGAATTTGGACGTGACTTTGCGCCGGCGCGAGCCCAACGAAATCCTGTGGCGCGGCCAGGAGCTTCGTCTGAGCGAAATCTACAACGGCTCACGGGCCGCGGTGGTGACGACCTCGTCGGAGTTTCGCACCGGCACCTTGAATGCTACCGACGTGCGCCGCATGACAGATATTCAACTCACGGAATTCGAACGGCGGGCGGTGGAGGACCAGCTCATGGAGCGCTTTGCCAAGGAGATTCACCAGCGCGTCATGGAAATGTTTTGAGGATTGGCGTGCCTGGCGCTCCCGTAGGGTGAGCTTAACCGGCGGCGGACATCCGCGACGCCGAGCGAGCGAGGCGAGAGAGCCAGCGCGACGCGGTGTTGCTCTTGATGATGCCTTTGTTGACGGCTTTTCCCAATGCTTTATTGACCTCGCGAATTTGGCTCGCGGCCGTTTCTTGATTTTTTGCGTCGATCGCCTGGCGTGCCCTTTTGATCAGAGTCCGGAGCTTCGATTTGGTTTCAATGTTGCCTGCGCGCTTCTTCAAGCTTTGACGGTGTCTTTTGATAGCTGAAGTATGAACGATCAAGGAAGTTCCCC
>JAICHC010000104.1 GCA_025922795.1 Candidatus Binatia bacterium
ATGCAGCTCGTGGTTGAAGCCGGCACGGTGCCCGAAGAAACGCTGAAACAAGTCACCACCGGCAGCAGCATTGCCGCAAGCGGTGTGCTGGTCGAATCGCCGGCCAAAGGCCAGGCTGTGGAGCTCAAGGTGGCATCGATTTATCTTTACGGGACGGCCGAGGCCGCAACCTACCCCCTGCAGAAAAAAGGACACACCCTGGAGTTTCTCCGAGAAATTTCCCATCTGCGCGTGCGCAGCAACACTTTCGGCGCTGCTTTCCGCGTGCGCAACGCCCTGACCCATGCAATTCACACATTCTTTCAGGAGCGCGATTTCCTTTACGTGCAAACGCCGATCATCACGACTTCCGACTGCGAAGGAGCGGGACAGATGTTCGGCGTGACCACGCTGAACTTGCAACACCCGCCGCTCGCGGCGGACGGCACGATCGATTGGCAACAGGATTTTTTTTCGAAGCCGGCTTATCTTACCGTCAGTGGACAGCTCGAAGCCGAGATCTTCGCCTCGGCTTTCTCCAACGTTTACACCTTCGGACCGACGTTCCGCGCCGAAAACAGCAACACGCCGCGCCATCTAGCCGAGTTTTGGATGATCGAGCCCGAAATGGCTTTTTACGAGCTTGAAGACAACATGCGTCTGGCGGAAGAGTTTCTGAAATACATCATCCGTTACGTGCTCGAACACTGCGGCGAAGATCTCGAGTTTTTTAATCAATTCATCGAGAAGTCGGTGCTCGCAACATTGCAGCAGGTCGCACAAGCGAGCTTCGGCCATATCACCTACACGGACGCCGTTCAGGAACTCAAAAAATCCGGCAGGGCCTGGGAGTTTCCCGTCGAGTGGGGCAACGATCTCCAAACCGAGCACGAGCGCTTCCTGTCCGAAGAAATCTTCAAGAAGCCGGTGATCGTCACCGACTATCCGAAAGACATTAAAGCTTTCTACATGCGCGTCAATGAAGACGGCAAGACCGTTCGCGCGATGGACGTGCTTGTGCCGCGGGTCGGTGAAATCATCGGCGGCAGCCAGCGCGAGGAGCGCTTTGACGTCCTGTTGGCGCGCCTGCGTGATGCCGAATTAGACGAGAACGATTATTGGTGGTATTTCGATCTGCGCCGCTACGGTTCTGTGCCCCACTCCGGCTTCGGCCTCGGCCTGGAACGCATGATGATGTATCTTACCGGGCTCAAAAATATCCGCGATGTGATCCCTTTTCCACGCGCACCGGGTAATGCCGACTTTTGATTTTACTCGCCGTTTCGGATCGCAGCTGTCATTTTTGTTTCGGATCCGCTGATTGCGCGATAACTTTACCGGCCAACCGCGCCGAAGCTCGCATGTGTGGGCGTCCGCAAATTAACTGACGGCGGGTTGGTCGACTGTTCAAAGATTCGTAATGACCCCGTTCCTCAAACTCAACCCCCTCGCACGCGGCCTGACGACGCTCTACACCAGCGCGCTGCTCGCCGGCATGTGGTCGATGATCGTTCCCGCGGTTCCCGTCATTGCCAAATCATTCGCCATCAGTCCCGGCGCTGCGGCGCAGATCATCACCGCGCTCGCTCTCGGCCGCTTTGCCGGCATGCCGCTCAGCGGCACCGTGCTCGACCGCCTCGGCACCCGCGCGGCATTGATCTCAGGTCCCGCGATAGCGTGCACCGCCGCGATCTTGGCCGGCATCACGCCCTGGTTCAGTCTGATTTTGGTGCTGGTTTTTTTGATCGGCATCGGCGAGAGTATCTGGGTTATTGCGCGGGAAGTGGCCGGCATCGATCTCGCGCGCCAGGATCAACGCGGCCGAGTGCTCAGCGGCTTTCACGGGATAAACAATCTCGGCCTTGCACTCGGGCCGCTCTTCGGCGGCCTGCTGACCGAGGCCGTCGGCTTCCGCGCGGTTTTTTTCGGCTACGCGGCATGTGCCGTCGCCTCGGTCCTACTCGGGGCTTTGATCACTGACACACAGGCCCCCGCGCTCCAACAAAATTCCATTAAGTGGGACTGGAGCTTCGCTGCGCTCGGCCGACGGCTGCGGGGATTGAAGGAACTATTCGAGCAGATCGACCCCGATCTGCGCGCGACTTACGTTGTGCTGGTGTTCGCTACACTCACAAGCTTCATGCATCGAGTGACGACACAAAGCATGCTGCCGCTGCTCGCGACCGCGCAGCTCGGACTCTCGCCGAAGGAAGTCGGCATGCTGTTTACGATCTCGGGGCTTTCCGTCTTTCTCATGATCCTGCCGGCCGGCTTCGTCATCGACAAAATCGGCAGAAAGTGGGCCACGGTGCCGAGCACTGGAATCCCCGCGATCGCATTTTTGCTGATCCCGTTCGCGCAGAATTTCTTCCAACTGGCCGTGCTGATTTCATTTCTCGGTGTCGCCAACGGTTTATCGCTCGGCTCCTTGGCGACATCGACCTTCGACGTCGTTCCGGCAAGCGCCCGCGGCAGGTTGCAAGCGGCGCGCCGGACCATAGCCGAGATCGGCGGCGTGGCTGCGCCCCTGCTCGGCGGCGTTCTTGCCGACAAATTCAATCCCGGCGTTCCTTTTCTAGCCTATGCACCGCTGCTCGTGATCTCGGCTTTGTTACTTTCGTTGGTCGCGCACGAGACCTTGAGACGATAGCGGGCTAATGGCAACGCTGTTTCGATTTTGGCAAAATTTTTGTCTATACTGGCCCGATTGGGAATTCCTATGACATACCGAACCGACGATTTAAGAATCCAGGAAATTAAAGAGTTAGCTCCGCCGGCGCAAGTATTGGGTGACTTCCCGATCAGCGAAAAAGCGGCCCAAACCACTTACTATGCGCGCCAAGCGATTCATCGCATTCTGCACGGTGCCGATGACCGGCTTTTGGCGATCGTCGGTCCATGCTCGATCCATGACGTCAAAGCGGCGAAGGAATATGCCGGCAGGCTCAAGGAAGCCAAGGATCGCTGCGCTGACGATCTGCTGATCGTGATGCGAGTTTATTTCGAAAAACCGCGCACGACGGTCGGTTGGAAGGGTTTGATCAATGATCCCAATCTCGATGGCAGCTTTCGCATCAACGACGGCCTGCGGGTCGGCCGCCAACTGCTGCTCGAGCTCAATGAGACCGGCATGCCGGCGGCGTGCGAATTCCTCGATATGATTACGCCCCAGTACGTCGCCGACCTGGTCGCGTGGGGGGCCATCGGCGCGCGCACCACCGAAAGTCAGGTGCACAGAGAGCTCGCTTCGGGACTCTCCTGTCCGGTCGGTTTCAAGAACGGCACCGACGGCAACGTGCGTATCGCGATGGATGCGATTCGTGCGGCGCAAGCGCCGCATCATTTTCTTTCCGTGACGAAGGACGGTCACTCGGCGATCGTGTCGACGACTGGCAACGAAGACTGCCACATCATCTTACGCGGCGGAAGACACCCCAATTACGACGCCGCCAACGTGGACCTAGCGGCTAAGAGTCTCGCCGAAGCCGGTATACCGGGGCGCATTATGATCGATTGCAGTCATGGCAACAGCAGTAAAGATCCCGCCAAACAGCTCGCCGTAGGCGAGAATATCGCAACTCAGGTCGCGGCGGGCGACGCACGCATCATCGGCATCATGCTCGAAAGCCATCTCAAAGCCGGACGGCAGGATCTGATCCCCGGCAAAGCACTGGTGTACGGTCAGAGTATCACGGATTCCTGTGTTGGTTGGGAAGACACACGCAACTTGATTGACCTGCTGGCGGATGCGGTGCGCCAGCGCCGCGCTAAGGCCGCAGCCAACGGCGACTCCGAATAACCATCCCGTCAGCTTCCAGGCGCCCAGAAAGCTTATCGCTTCAAACGGCAGCAGCTCTACCCTCCCAACCACGAATTCATGGCGGGAATGATATGGGCGCCAAATTCAGGATTTAACACAAAACAACTCTTCGAGGAGCCGGCGCGCTTCACTGAGCCCTTCCTCTGTAAACACCACGGATTTCGCCTTACCCCGCGGATTGCTGATAAACCCCTGTTCGTGCAAACGGTTCAGGGCATCCCAATCAAAGCCTTTCCACGCCCTTGCTCCATCGTGAAGTCCAAGGTAGAGCAGCGCCAAAACGGCTCGGTCTATTTTGTCATCGTCGAGTTCCATAATTCTTCATGTGCTTTCGCTAAAAAACGCCGTGAAAACAGCGAAAACCTTAGCGTTTGGTTCCTCAATGAACCTCATTCTTTTTTGGCCGCCTGTCAAGCCATGCGGCGTGACATCGCCTGCCTTTTTGAGTAGAGTCAACCGCAAGCATTTGGTCAGAGAGCCGCCAGCGTGCTCCATGACCGGAGGTTATGTTTTGGATACCGCGGCGCGTGAATTTCAGATCATGGTGAAGACGATCGGGGCGATCTGCAACCTCGATTGCCACTACTGCTATTATCTTGAAAAAGAAAATCTTTATCCCAAGGGCACCAACTTTCGCCTCGACGATGAAACTCTGGAGCGCTACGTCGTCCAACATATCCAGGCAACCCCGGGAGAGATCGTCAGCTTTTCCTGGCACGGCGGCGAGCCGACCTTGCTCGGCGTCGATTTTTTCCGCAAAGCGGTTGCGCTGCAAAAACGACACCTGCCCGCAGGCAAGAAAATCATCAACGGCATTCAAACCAACGGCACGACGATCGATGACCAATGGTGCGAGTTTCTCGCCAAGGAAGCTTTTTATATCGGGCTCAGTCTTGACGGCCCGCGCGAGCTGCACGACCATTATCGCGTCACCAAAGGACAAAAGCCAACCCACAAACAGGTGGTTCAGGCGTTTCACATGCTGCGCAAAGCCAAGGTCCACGTCGACTTGCTCACTGTCGTGCACGACGTCAACGTCAAATATCCCACGCAAGTTTATCGCTACTTGAAAGAGATCGGCGGCCAGTATTTGCAGTTCTTACCGCTGGTCGAAAAAACCGGCGACCCGAATAATCCGGTGCACAAGCGCTCGGTGCCGGCTGCCGCCTACGGTAAGTTTTTAAGCACGATTTTTGATGAATGGGTGCGCTACGACATCGGTAAGATTTTCATTCAGCTCTTCGACGAGTCGGTTCGCCCATTTCTGGGCATGGAGCATGCGCTATGCATTTATCGCGAGACTTGCGGCGACGTTCCCGTCATCGAGCACAACGGCGATTTCTACTCCTGCGACCATTACGTTTTACCTGAATATAAAATTGGTAACATTCACGAGCGGCCGCTGGCGGAAATGGTCGAAGATCCGAAGCAGCGTGAGTTTGGCCAGGCGAAGTGGACCAGCCTGCCGAAGTACTGCCGCGAGTGCGAAGTCCTGAGCATGTGCAACGGCGGCTGCCCCAAGGACCGCATCATCAAAACTCCGGACGGTGAAGAAGGTCTCAACTATCTCTGCGCCGGTTTAAAATCGTTTTTCTCGCACAGCAAGCCGTACTTCAAGCGTTTCTCGGAGCTCGTCGAAGCGGGCGAGCCGGCCGAGAAACTAATGGAGATGGTTCGCGCCGCCGATGCCAAGGCTTCAGCGCGCCAGGCCGGGCGCAACGATCCCTGCCCTTGCGGCAGCGGCAAAAAATATAAGCGCTGCTGCGGTGGCGCCCGTCCCGGCGCTTAGCGGCTGCTGAAAAAAGGCTCATATGCTTCGTTGCGCTCAATTCGTCTCGCGTCAACGTACTGCCGATGTACGCCTCCGCTCGCCGATTTTTCGCGCGCCTCGCCTCTAAGCCTTTTTTGAGCAGCCTGAAAGCGAGTGACCATTATTTTCTGCTCCCTTTGCGTTCTTTGCGGTAAATCTCCTTCTTAAAATTTTCTTTGGAGTAACAGCATGACACTCTACGACGACATGATGGAAGGCGCGATCGACGTTCACTGCCACATCGACTTCGAATTCTCCGCCAAAGAGCGCAAACGCGAACCGGAATTTCTGTGGTTACCGAAAGCCGAGGCGCTGGGCATGCGCGGTGTGGTGTTGAAATCCCATTGGTGGCCAACCGTCAACGTGGTGCCGTACATTCTCTCATCCGTCGACACCAAAGTTGCGCTGTGGTCCAGCGTGGCGATGAACAGCACGGCGGGCGGACCGAATCCTTGTATCATCGATGCATGCGCCGAGTTGGGCGGCAAAATGGTCTTCCTGCCGACGTGGAGCGCGCGCAACGACGTCGAACGCAAAGGCTTCAGCAACCGCATCCAGTCCTACTACAGGAACCACGCGAAATTGGAGAACCCGAATTATTACTTTCTCGACGAGAACGGCAAGCTGATCGCGCGCGGTTACGAAATCATCGAGACGTGCAAGGCCCACGGCCTAACCCTCGGCATGGGTCATGTGTCATGGCAGGAATCGATGGCGTTCATCGAGGCGGCGCGCGATATGGGCTATAGCCAGAGAATCGTCGTCAATCACGTCCAGAGCCATATCATCGCGATGCCTCTCGACGCGATGAAGCGCGCCGCCGAAATGGGCGCCTTCCTTGAAGCCTGCTGGAATGCATTAGCCCCCGGTCGCATGGACTCGCCGGATCTGGTCAAACAATTCCGCGCGGTCGGCCTGCGCCAAATCATCGCCAGCACGGACTACTTCCGCCCGTACAGTCCCAATCCTGCGGAGCTGTTTCGCATGTATCTGGGCATGCTGCACGAAGGCGGCCTGAGCCGAGGCGAAGTCAATCAGGTGGCATCAATCAATCCGGCGCGGTTAATGGGGCTGGCCTAGAGTGCCTTTGAACTGATGGAGTAATGGATGTTGGAGTGATGGAGGACCAAAGGGCCAGGGAACGGGATCTGTCATTTCGTCCGAAGTGAGAAACATCCCTCGCTTTCGTTCGGGCTCACAAGCATTCGCCTGTCACTTGGCGTCTTGGCGCGCGGAGTCTTGTCCTGGTTTGTAAAATTACAACTTTTCGTCGTCCGGAATCACGTCGGTTACTAAATCGCGAATCAGTGGCCGCTTGGGCAGCGGCTCCACGGTAACAATGACCGGTGTCAGTTTCGCGATACAGGTGTATTCGACCTCGCCGTTAACCAGCGCCATGCAGGTCTTGCAGGCGTTGGCGTTGATGCAGCTGTAGCGGATCGCCAGGCTGCTATCCAAGTGCGCGCGAATCCAACGCAGGGCATCGAGCACCGACATGCCTTCTTCGTACGGCACTTCGAAGTTATCGTAATGCTTTTCCCGGCCCGGAAGACCGCGGCTGATACGCAAATGGGCCGTCTTATGCGCTTGACTAACCATGACTCGCCTCGCTGCGGTTGAGCCGCACCGGCGCGATCCATCGAGTCAGTAATTCGCCGTCTTTTAGCTCCACCACCTGGTTTTTGAGGCAACGAGCGTCGGTATTGGGAAAATCTTCGCGCTGGTGGGCACCGCGGCTTTCGGTTCGAGCCAGCCCCGAACGGACGACCGCCTCGGCGGTCGTCAGCATCGCCCGTAGCTCGAAGGCGTCATGTAAATCGAGATTGAACTCCCGCGCGCCGCCGATACGAAGACGGCGGAGATCCTCTTTTTGCATCGTTTCGATGCGCGCCAGCGCCGCGGCGAGTTTGTCGCCGGTGCGAAACGGCCCGACTTGGTCCCACATGAGCTCTTGCAGCTCGGCTTGAAGCGCGATCGGCGCGATTCCATTTTTTTGAGAATTTGCACGAAAGCCTTCCAGCCGTTGCCGCGATTCGTCTGCCGATTTCTCGTCCCATTTGCCGGACTCGGGCTTCGCCTTCTCGGCGGCGACCGAGCCGGCGCGCGCGCCGAACACGAAAGCTTCGGTGATCGCGTTGCCGGACAAACGATTGGCGCCGTTGGCGCCGCCGACGGCTTCGCCGGCGGCGTAGAGTCCTTCGATGCGCGTCCGCATGCTCGCGTCAATGCGCACACCGCCCATGTGATAATGCGCCATCGGACCGACCTCTACCACGGTCTTCGTCAGGTCAATGCCGTTGGCTGCCAAGCGATCGATCACCGGTCCGAACGCACTTCGAAGCTCCGCTTCGGCAATGTGGCGGAAGTCGAGATAGGCGCCTCCGTGGGGCGTGCCCCGGCCGGCTTCAACTTCTTTCAAGATCGCGTAGGC
>JAICHC010000105.1 GCA_025922795.1 Candidatus Binatia bacterium
ACAGCAAATTTTGCCAGAAGGTGAAGCATCTGTCCTACCCGGTCAAAGAATTGGGCGGCTTGATCTTCGCCTACATGGGGCCGAACAAAGACGATCCGCCGCCGCTGCCAAAGTATGCGACGCTCTTTGAACGGACCGGCCAATGGCAGATCGAGCCGGTGCGTCACGCGGAATACAACTGGTTCAACTTTTTTGAGAACTCCGCGGACCCGGCCCACGTGTGCATCCTGCATCGGCACGCCGGTTACGGCCAGCAATCCTGGGGCAATCAATTTTTTAGTTACATGGAAATGCCGCACTTCGAGTTCGTCGAGATGGACTACGGCATGAAAGTCGTCATGACCAAACCCGGCGCCGAGGCGGGGACGGAATTCGTCGATGAAATGAGCCTGGCTCTGCCGAGCATCGTGCAGGTGGGCGATACGGAGTTCGTCCACGCGAAAGTGGACGCCTCCGAATTGATGGCGAGGGGCTCGCACTGCGAGCATTGGATGTTCGTCACGCCCAACGACGATGATCATTTTATGCTTTTCACCGCGGACAACTATCGCGGACCGGAAGAGAATTTCTTCGATAAACTCAAAGCGCTGCGCGCCAAGGAAACGCCGGCACAAGAAGTGATGCCGTACGACAAACGCAAGTTCATGCCCTACAAAGGCAATATTCGAAAGGAAGATCTGGTGACCCAAGGGACGCAAGGTTTGCTCGGCGAGCGCAGCGAACAGCTTGGAGTCTCCGACCGAGGCGTTATCAAGTTTCGCAAGATCGTTCTTGACGCAATCGAAACAGCTCTGAACGGCGGCCGCCCGAAGGGCATCGTCGGGCGAGAGCACGCGAACCAACTCTATCGTCTGGAAACGCGGGTTGGCGTACGAGCGAAGGACTCGCAAAGTGCATAAGGGTTGTGGAAAAAATTGCACAGAAAGAGGATTCTTCCCCATCTGGAGTGAGAATGACATTCGCTGAAGTGTCATCCTGAACCGGCTGGAAAATCGAATTCAGCATCAGGAGGCAAAGATGATACGCGGAGTGTTGTTGCCGATCATTACACCGTTCGATGAGAAGGTGAGGGTCGATGAGCAGATGATGCGCCGGCTGGTCGACTTTCACATCAAAGCCGGCGTGCACGGATTGTTTGTGCTCGGTTCCACCGGCCAGGGACCTGCGATGACCATTGAAGAGCGTAAGCAGACCGCGGCCATCGCGCTGGATCAGGCGAAATCGCGGGTGCCGGTGATCATCCACGTCGGCACGGCGGATGCCGGCAGCGCGGTGGAGCTGGCGGAGCATGCGGCGGCGCACAAGGCCGATGGCGTGGCGATCGTGCCGCCGTATTATTATTCCGATCACACGGAATATGAAATAATCGCGCACTACAAGGCGGTGCACAAAGCCGTGCCGCTGCCGATCTTTATTTACGAAAATCCCAAATACTCCGGCATTTCGATACCGCCGAATCTCGCCGTGCGGATGAAAGAACAGGTGCCGGCGCTTCATGGCATCAAAGTCGCCTACGGCCAGGGGGCGCTGCTCGAATATGTCAGGCTCTTGCCTGATGTTTCGGTCTTCACCGGCAACGCGGATTTATTCGGCCTGGTACCATTCGGCGTCGCCGGCATGATCAATCCGCCGACGAGCTTTGTTCCCGAGTTGTGCGTCGAGTTGTTTAACGCTCTGGACGGCAAAGATTACACGCGCGCAGTGGAAGCGCAGAAGCGAGTCGATACAGCGGCGCGGATCGTGGCGGCGCGGCTGCGCAAGTACGGCAGGGTGCCGCTCCAAGAAGTCTTCCGCATGCGCGGGTTTCCGATAAAGCGCTTTCCTAAATGGGAGACCGAGCAGATGCCCAAAGAAGAAGTTGCCAAATTGGAGCGCGAGCTTAGGGATGAAGGAATTCTCGGGCAGTAGCCAGAGCTAAGCGCGAACCGCAAAGAACCTAGCGCGGCGTTTCTAGAACCAGAAAACGAGACTTCGCCACTTGGAGCACAAAGTCTCAAATTAGGGCGTCTGATTGACCCGGTTCGGAACGAGCAGGTTTTTTCGGCTGCGCGTCACTTCCGAATTGTTTTCGTTGGACAAGTACAGAAAAAAAATCATAGGTAGACCGGTTACCCGGTCGGAAGGACTGGAAAAAGTTTCCGGTCGCGCAATCTACGCTACGGATGTCGTTCTGCCCGACATGCTCTGGGGCAAGGTTCTGCGTAGCCCGATTCCGTACGGCCGCATAAAGAAGCTCGACTTCAGCAAAGCCGCGGCGTTGCGAGGCGTACATGCGATAGTCACTGGCAAAGACGTAAGCGGTTCGCTCATCGGCCGGAAGATTTACGATATGCCGATACTCGCCGAAGGCGTGGTGCGGTTCGTCGGCGAGAAAGTGGCGGCGGTGGCGGCGGAGAGCGAGGCGATTGCCGAGGCGGCGTTGAAATTAATCGACGTCGAGTACGAAGTGATCGCTCCGGTGCTCGATCCGGTCGAAGCGGGGAAACCGGCGGCGGCGTTGATTCACCCTGATGTGCAAAGCTATCGCGGCTTACTTCATCCGATCGAAAACGCCAGCAACATCTTCGTTGACATGACCTGGAAGAAAGGCGATGTCGAGGCCGGCTTTCGCGAAGCCGACACGATTATCGACAATACCTTTACTACTCAACCGGTGCATCAAGCCTACATCGAGCCGCATGCCTGTGTCGTCCAAGCGAGTGATTCGGGTGTCGTAGACGTTTGGGCCTGCTCCAAAGTCCCTTTTGCGCTGCGCGAGCAAGTCGCTACGGCTTTCCGGAAATCTGTCGATGATTTCGTCATTAAGCCGGTTTATATCGGCGGCTGTTTTGGCGGGAAGGGCGACTTCATGGACGTGTCGGTTGGTTACCTGCTGTCGCTCAAGAGCGGCCGGCCGGTGAAGATCGTGATGGAATATTACGAAGAGTTCATCGCCGGCAATCCGCGCCACGCAGCGATCGTGAAAGTAAAGACCGGAGTGAAGAACGACGGACGGCTGGTCGCGCATCGGCTCGATTTTCTTTTCGACAGCGGCGCCTACGCGGCGTTCAAGCCGCAGGGCTATCTCTATGGGCCGCAGGAATCGGCCGGGCCATACAATATCCCCAACGTCTTGATCAACGAGAAGATCGTCTATACCAACAAGATCCCCTGCGGCCATATGCGCGCGCCGGGCGACCCGCAGGGATTTTTTGCCAATGAGTCGCAGCTGGACTTGATCGCGCGCCGATTGGGTATGGACCCGATCGCATTCAGGAGAAAGAATTTGATGCGCGACGGCGATACTTCGCCGATCGGCCATGTGGTGCCTCACATAAAGAGCCATCAGATCGTGGATAAGGCGATCGCCGCATCCGGCTATCGCAAACCCAAACGGAAATCCACCGGGCGCGGAATGGCAGTCGCGCAGTGGCTTCCGCTTGGCGGCGAGGCGCGTGCAACGGTGACGGTCGACGAGGCCGGCCAGGTTATCGTGGCGACCGGTATGGTCGATCAAGGGGCGGGCACGTACACGGCCATGCGCCAGATCGCGGCTAACGAGCTGGAGATTCCAGTTGAGGCAGTGCAGTTCGAGATCCTCGACACGGGAAAAGTCGCGCCCGACACGGGTGTTGGCGCGAGCCGGGCGACGCGGATCTTCGGCAATGCTACGCAGATGGCAGCGAATGAGGCGCGACAAAGGCTTTTGGACGCTGCGGCTTCGGTCTGCGGTGTGGCAAAGAACGGAATTAAGTTTACCGGCGCCGGCGCTGTTCGAAGTAAAAGTGGAAAGGAAATCAGCTACGCTGAGATTGTTGAAAAAATCGGACGGTTGATCCGCGGTAAGGGACACTTCAAAAATTTTACGGTCGGGCCGGAGGCGGCGCTCTGCGTGCAAGTTGCCGAGGTGGAGGTTGATCGCGAAACCGGTCAAGTGCGACTCACACAGTTAACGACGGCGCATAGCACGGGCAGAGTGATTAATCCGCTCCTGCACCAGGGACAGATCGACGGCGGCACCGTCATGGCGATGGGTTATTCTTTAATGGAGCAGTTGGTGATCGAGCAGGGCTGCGTGGTTACGACCAACTTCGGTGAGAACAAGATTCCTTCGATTCGGGATATTCCGGCCCTAAAAACAGTCATTCACGAATTTCCCGTGGGCAACGGCCCCTACGGCGCCATGAGCATCGGCGAGCCACCGGTTACTCCCACAGCCGCGGCCGTCGCCAATGCCGTGCATGATGCGGTCGGAGTGAGGATTTACGACTTGCCCATTACTGCGGAGAAGGTCCTGCGCGCGTTGCGCGCGGGATAGGAGTAAGATGGAGTTGTGGGTTCCCGATGTTGTAGGAGTGCAGTTGTCCGTGACGATTTGAACGGAGCGCAGCGATTGGACGATTGGAAGTCTGGAACGAGTCATATTTCCCCATTGCCACTGATTCTTTTGCCTGCTAATTCAATGGATCAACGATGAAGGACGAACTCGCCAAACGCCTGGTTCAGGGTTTGAAGGACGCCGGCATTAACTTTGTAACCTACTTGCCGGAAACTCGGCTTAGCCAGATCGTGCCGCTGATCCGTGATGATCAGGAAATGGAATTGATCGCGGCCGCTAGCGAACAGGAGGCGGTGACCATAGCTGCGGGCGCAACCCTCGGCGGCAAACAGGCCGCCGTTTACATGGAAAACACCGGGATCTACGTGTCAAGCTACAGCCTACTGACGATCGGTAAACAGCTGGGCGTGCCGATACTGCTCGTCGTCGGTTATCTCGGCGGCGTGCCCGATCAACGCAATAGTTTTCTTTATTCGACCATCGGTAAACACACGATACCGACCTTGGAGGGGTTGGGTATCGAACACATGCTTCTCAACGACGGCGATGGGCTCGAAGTCAAGATCAATGACGCCGTGCGGGCGGCCAATGCGCAGCGCGCGCCCTTTGCGCTGCTTTTTGCCGGGGAGTTCTCCGTATGATTCGTCACGATTGTCTCGACTTGCTGGCGGCAAAAATGACCGAGCATTTGGTGGTCACTTCGCAAAGCGGACAGCGCATCGAGTGGTCCCATCTATCGAAGCATGAAGGCAACCTGCTGGTCGGCATGATGGGCTGCGCCATCGGCGTGGCGACGGGCCTGGCTTTGGCTTTGCCGCACCGCAAGGTGATCGCCCTGGATTCCGACGGCAGCGTCCTGCTCTCGCTGTTCAATCTCGCGACCCTGGGTAACTTGCGTCCGAAGAATTTAGTCATCTATGTTTTTGACAACGGCGTCTACAGCGGCAGCCGGATCAGTTATCCGACTGCGACGGCGGGACACACGGATCTGGCGGCCATGGCGCGCGCTGCCGGTATTGCCAATGCGCACACGATTTGTGATCTCGAGGAGTTTCGCAATCGGGGGCTCAGTGCCCTGGCGCAGAACGAATTGGGTTTCCTGGTCTGCAAGGTCGAGGAGAGTTTGCTGCATCGCGAGATTCCCCGGCCCAATACCGATCTTGCGGAAAACAAGTATAGCTTTGTGAGGTATTTGGAGCGGACGGAAAAGAAAACGATTCCTTTTATCGGCCGCGGTTAAGATGGTTCTACATCAGAAAAACACAAAAGAGTTGGAGATGGCATAATGCGACGATTCACATTCTTTCTGGCGCTCGCTTTCGGACTCGTCATGGGTTCAATCTCGACGGCCGGGGCACAGGAATTCTTTAAAGGCAAAACCATCAGGTTCATCGTCGGCTATTCGGCCGGAGGCTCCTTCGATCTATACACACGAACCATCGCGCGGCATTTTTCCAAGCATGTGCCGGGTGATCCGACGACTATCGTTGAAAACATGACTGGAGCCGGCGGAATCATCGCCGCGAATCATTTATATAACCGCGCCGCGCCGGACGGGCTTACCATCGGCGCCTGGGCGGCGCCTCTGGTGCTGCAAAACGTCATGGGTAATGAAGCAACGAAATTCGACGGCCGAAAATTCGGCTATCTCGGCGTACCCAGTCCCTATGACACGGTCTGCATGTTCAATGAAAAAAGCGGCATTGCGAACATGAACGACTGGATCAACTCGAAACGGCCGATGAAAATATCCGCCATCGGCCCCGGCACCAGCACGTCGGATATCCCCAAGCTTCTCAAGGCCGCGCTCAATTTGCCAACCGATGTTTTGGACGGTTACAAGGGTGGCGCCGGCGCGCGCCTCGCGGTTGAGTCCGGAGAAGTCGACGGCTATTGCGGTTCGTGGCAAACGGTTGAGACAGTGTGGCGGAGCGCCTATCAAAGCGGAAAGATCCGAGCGGTTCTACAGGCGGGCTTGGAATCCCACCCGAGGTACAAGGATGTTCCGCTGGCCGTTAATTACGCCAAGACGGATTTGACCCGACAGCTTGTCACCGTTGCCGACAGCGCCCATGGCGCGCAGTTCCCCTATACGGTGCCGCCGGGGATGGGCAAAGACCGGCTCGAGCTTTTGCAAAAGGCTTTCGTCGATACGTTGAAGGACGCCGAGTTTCTGGCTGAGGCCAAAAAGGCGAAGCTCGATATTGAAGTCATCAACGGACCCACGATCGCGAAAAAACTCGGCAGCCTTTATGAACTGCAACCGCCGGTGGTGGCCAAACTCAAAGAAGTCCTGTTGCCGAAGAAATAATGCCCTGCGATGGGGGATAATGATCTGGTTCAGGGCGGCAGGCTACGTCATGGCTTATCGGACGGCCTGCCGCCTTGCCCTTAGGCGATCCGCGCACGTCGACTTAACTTGACACCGCCGGCGGTTTGCCGATAGACACTCACACAGATATTGCTCGCGATCGTTCCATTCTAAAGCGAAGCGAGGGAATCAGGTATGGCGGAAATCGTCATCGGCATCGCTACCTCCCACAGTCCCCAATTGAGCATCAGAGCCAAGGATTGGGATTATCTCCTCAAAAAAGACCAGACTGACCCGCGTCTGGACTATCCGAGTTTGCTCCAGCGGGCGAAGCCCGGCCTGGCAGCGGAGCTGACCCCGGAAAAATTTCGCGAGCGCGATGAAGCCTGTCTGAAGGCGGTAAAAGATCTCGGTGACGCTCTGCATAGCGCCAACCCCGATGCGGTGGTTGTGTTCGGCGATGATCAGCAGGAGCAGTTTCACGATGACAACATGCCGATGTTCGCCATCTATCACGGCAAAGCGTTACCGGTGGTGCGCCATAACAATCTACGGCCGGCCGCTTGGAAGGACGCTGAAGAACGGGGCTGGGCGGAAACGGCTCCGGAATACGAAACCGATCATGAGCTGGCAGCGTATCTTGTGCGCGCGCTGACCGAGGCGGAGTTCGACATCGCACGCTGCAACAAGTTGCGGGCGGAAATTGGCGTTGGTCATGCTTTCAGTTTTCTCTACAGGCGTGTCTTGCCGGGCGGAAAACTACCCATGGTGCCGATCATGGTGAATACCTATTATCCGCCGAACCAGCCGACGCCAAAGCGTTGCTACGCTTTCGGACAAGCGGTTCGTAGGGCGATTGAATTCTGGAATAGCAATAAGCGTGTCGCGATCATGGCGTCGGGCGGCCTCAGCCATGTGGTCATCGACGAGGAAGTCGACGCCATGGTGATCGACGCTTTAAAAAACAAAAAGCCGGAGGTGCTGTTTCAACTGCCGCGGCAGCGCTTACGCGGCGGCACTTCGGAGATTCTCAATTGGGTGGCGCTGGCCGGCGCCATGGAAAATCGCGAGCTGAAATATTTCGAATACGTCACCACCTATCGCTCGCCGGCGGCGACCGGCTGCGGGATGGGGTTTGCGTACTGGATGTGAAGCAAAGCAAAACCAACCACGAAGCGCACGAAGGACACGAAGGATTCGGAAATCAATACTTTGCTTCCGAACTTCGTGCTCTTCGCGACCTCCTTTGAAATACCGTGCGTGGATGAATTATAGAACGAAGAGCACGAAGTAACCGCAGCGTTCCGTCATACCCGCGAAAGCGGGTATCCAGGCTAATTGGGGCGGAGATAAATCTGGA
>JAICHC010000106.1 GCA_025922795.1 Candidatus Binatia bacterium
GGGGAGAAAAATCTTAAGAGAAAAAAGGAGGCTACTCGGTATGGTGAATACCGTTCGATCTCTGGTTACTGTGGTCATGGTGTCTTTGGTTGTTGGCGTCCTGCCAAGCGACAACCGGGCGAACCGCGGGGCGTAATGTCGATGACGCCGCGCTGACCGCATCGGTCAACGCGGCCCTAGTGGCTGATAAACCGTCGAACTTCACTCGAATCGATGTCGATACCACAAGCGGCGTGGTGTCATTGACAGGTACGGTGGAAACTCCGGAGCAGCGGCGAAGAGCGGAGCAGCTTGCGTCGCGGGTCGATGGCGTGAAACGGGTGATCAACAATCTGCAAGTCGCCGGGAAGAGTTCTTAAGCCGCAGCCGTTGCGCACGGCTCTTTTTTAGCAATTTCCCGCAGCAGCCACCGAGGACCGAAATGACGATCGACGATAGCCATTTATCGATCCTCGGTGGGCGGTTGCTTCTCAAATATCCTCTTCTTCCTGGCCAGCTTCGCCGGCAAGCAGCTTCTCTCTCAAGAGATCTTTCGTTTGCTGGGCGATTTCCCGATAGGTTTGTTGAACATGCCGAAAGTGTTCGACAAGCTCGTCGTCGTCCGCCGCTTCCGCGTCTTCGATATACTGGTCCAGCGTTTCGTCTCCTTGGAGAGCGTGGTAGAGCACGCTAACGAGGTCGTAGTGCTCATCCCTGGTAACTATTTCTTGCTTTGCCATGAGATTACTCCTTTCAATTTTGGTCCTGAAGATCCGGCTCTCATAACAGGCTCGCAATGATAGTGCCGGGCGGAGTAGAGCACTGACGTACCGCGCTATTCCGGTTTGAGCTTGGGGCATCGCAATCTTGTCCGCCGCGGGAGCGATGTGCCCAAGGCGGAACTCGCCCCTCGGCGCCGATCTCAAGGATGCTTTTTAGATCCCTTTTTCGGATTGAGTTGAGCCGGCCCATTTGATAGACAGTGTAGCTACGCTAAGCAGGGGTCGCGCCGCTGGCGTCCCTGCTTATAAGCCTGCGACTCACCGCTGGGAAGCTGAGGAAAAATGTCGACGGCTTCATCGGATCGACTCACGCCACGGGAGCCTGACCTACCCGCGACTCTGCCGCCACTCCAGGAGCAGCAATTGGCGGCGATCTTCGCATCAGTCGCTGAAGCCATATACATCGAGGAACTCAAATCGCACCGGATCGTATTTTGGAGTCCCGGCGCGAAGGCGTTATTTGGCTATGCCGCTGCGCAAGTACAGCAGCAAAGCGTCGCGTTGTTGTGTGCCGACGAAGGTGAGATGGAGCAAGCGCTAGCGGCGACAGCAGAGCTGGAACGGGCCGGCTGTGCACGCGGCCGACGTCGCTACCGGCGCGCCGACGGGGGAGTTTTCGATGCCGCCGTGATCACGACGCTCTTAAAATCAGATCCGGGAGTTTACCTAGTTTCGGTAGTACACCCGGTGACCGATAGTGAAGGCGGCAGAACCGCGCCGCGCTTCGAAGATTGGGCCCGTCGGGAGACCTTGGACATGCTCGATGAGACGGAGCAGCTGCAGAAAGGAATCGAGCGTCTGCAAGGTCAGCAGATGATCGGCCAGTTGTTACGGAATGTCATCAATCACGCGCTTTTCACTACCGATAAAGACGGTTACATCGTGGATTGGAACAGCGCGGCAAGCCGCCTCTTGGGCTACGAGCGCGCTGAAGCTTGCGGTAAACACTTTTCAATCATTTGCCGGGAGGGCCATGAACGTGCCGGACGCACTCTCGGCGATGCACTCCAGAAAGCCGCCGAACACGGGAGCGCGCGTTACAATCAATGGATTGCGCGCAAGGACGGCAAACCCGTTTACGTTGCCATATCGGTGTTTCCGCTTTGGGGCGAGACACAGCCGCAAGGATTTTTATTTCTGGCGCGAGAGGATTCACGTGAGCGCGACGACCGGGAGAAACTCCGAGAGAAGGAACAGATGGCGGCGATCGGCACGGCGGCGTCGATGCTTGCCCATGAGATCGGTAATCCGCTCAACGGAATCTCCACAACCGTGCAATTGCTTGAGCACTTCGTATCGCGGGGAAATCTGCCGTCGGCGCAGCCGATGTTGTCTTCGATTCAGGATCTCAAGAGCGAGATCCACCGGCTTACGACTCTGCTCAATGAGTTCAAGAACATCGCCTGGCCGCAAAAGCTAGCCCTGGCTCCGGTCGATGTGCCGCGTTTGCTTCATGCCCTGGTTGGATTGATCGAAAAGCGCGCGGCGCGGCAAAGAATCGAAATTTCGGTGGACTGCGAGCGCGGTCTGCCGCTGCTCGAAGGCGATGGCGACAAGCTCAAAGAAGCGCTCCTCCATGTGCTCGATAATGCGGTCGAGGCCATGCCGCGCGGCGGCACGTTGCAAATCAAAGCGTACCAATGCGACGAAGCGGTTTGCATCGACATTAGCGATACCGGCGTCGGCATTCCCGAAAATTTCAAGGTCTTCGATCTGTTCAGCTCCACTAAACCTCACGGCACTGGCTTCGGTCTTTTCGTCGTGCAGCAAATCGTTTTAGCGCACGACGGGACGATCACCTATTCGAGCACGCCGGGCCAGGGGACCACCTTTCATCTTACCTTTACGGTTCATCCTGCGCCGGAGCCGCCCGGCGGCGATTTTGTCGAAGCGCTTTAGAGTCGGGAAACTATTGTGCGGTCGTTTTCATGTTATCCGCGGCCTGCTACGAGTCGCTAATGCGCCTTAGCGCCGCGCTCCCCGACTCCGAAATCGCGTCCAGCTGTTCCTAGCGGCCAACTATTTCTGTGATGGATCGCCGTTCGGAGCACGGTTCAACGGCTACGCTTGGCGGCGTCGCTTGCGCCGTTTTTCTGAAATGTGCGCAGGTGCCGCCGGCCTCTTTCGTAGCCGCGCCGAAAAATTTCATTTTCACAGATATCGGGATGTCGTTCGCGCAAGCGTTTTTCCGCCTTGTTCAAAGGCTTGTTGCGCATGTCGGGCTGCAGCGCAGCTTCGAAACCGGCCCGAAAAACGCGTTCGCGCTCGGCTGTATCTCCCGGGGTGTCACCGCAGTAGCGATCCGCCTCGCGCTCGCGGATGCCGATCCACCATCTTTCACGCGCGGCATCGATGCTGTCGGCGTGGTTATGCTCCATGATGGCGCGCGCCGCGTCAGCGACATTCTCCGATTCTGCGTTAGCGATAACCACGGAGCGTCCGCAACGCAAAGCATCCTCGTAGAAAAACATTTCGTCTTTGGGCAAACCGTTGGACAGAGCCCGCTCCGTCGCGCTGCCTCCAGTGGCCCCTAGGACAGCGCCGCCGAGGCCACCCGTTGCGCTCAAGCTTAACGTGAGCACCGGTCCGACGCCGGGCAATACCAAATTGGAAAGCGCCGCTCCGGTCGCTAAACCGATCGCCCCTCCGACTACGCCGCCGATCGTTGCACCCATCCCGGGCTGTTCTCCTTCATCGGTCGGCACCTCATCGATTTTTTTTTCGGTCGTGTCAGGGGTTAGTAGCAAAAGTCTTTCACGATCAAAATTTGCGCTTTCCTTGAGTGCAGAAAATGCTTGCTCAGCGTCTCGGCGTGAATCAAAGATCCCGGCTACGCTTTCCATAAAGATCTCCTTTCATACACGTCATAAACACGAGATCGCGCAATTTGAGTGCCAGGCTTTTTAAAACCAAGATCAGAAAAATTCAATGTACCGAGGGCCGTGTTCTCACCGTCGGGACGGAGGGGCACCCCATTCTTTCCCGGACGACGGACAGCACGCTCGTGATCTACGTTGTCCCAGCAACGAGAGCCTTGGAAGGCGAATCGTACCGAACGGGTGACACCCTAAGGTCAGTTTGCGAGCCTGGCCGGCTTTCCGCCTGGCACCCATTTTGCCCTCCATTCTAATTGGGACAACCCGGGGAGGAGTGAAAATGGCGCAGTGCGAGAGACAACGTTGCCAGGCAACACGCAGCATCCGCGGACACCAGGGCCTTATCGGTGCGCAAACTCGTGGGACGATCGAAGCCGAGATGAACAATCTTGGCCGCCGTATGATTGCAGTGCGATGGGACAACGGACTGGAGATGTACGTGTTCCCGGATGAGATTGAGATCAGCGACGACCCCGCGAACTGCAACGCGCATGCGAGCTGACGCTTGGCTTCAGCTCAGGTCGAAAGCGCTGCAGCCGTCAGATGTTTCAGCGCATTCCGCACTACAAAATTTTCTTTGCGCGATGTTCGTGAAGTTTGTGCCAAAGATCCCTGATTACGTGCTGGCATAGGGATTGCGGTTATAACTAGTGACTATCGATCAACATAATAAAAGGAGGAGCAGACGATGTTTCTAAAATTCATCGGGATAAGTATTTTGGCAATTGCCTTTTTTGCCTCACCGGCGCTCGCCCAGCGCAGCAGTGGGGAAGCCGATAAAAGCTCGCGGGACGTCAACCGATACAGCGATCGTGACAGGAGCAAGGCCTGGAACAGCGAAAAAGACAAATTAGAGCAGGCTTTGAAGCCGGGTCAGGACAAAAATTACTACCGCCAGCAGTTGGAAAAAATGGGCTATAAGATTACCGCAACCAACTACGATAAGGCTGACTACGTTGAATACGAGGTCGTCAAAGACGACGAGACGTTCGAAGTGCAGATCGAAATGAAGCAGGGCAAAGCGACCGAGATCGACGTCGCCACGAATATGTGGCAGGCGGAGGCAACGGAAAGAGCTCTGAAAGATGGCGGACGCGGAAGTTCGGCTGCGCAAAAAGGTGCGCGATAAAAATCGCTCCTCCGAATTGATTTCACGATCGGATAACCAGCGAACGTCCCGCCATTTGCCGGTGTACGCAGCCCTAGCTGCGTACACCGGCGAGAGATTAGAATCGAAGCCCACCGAAACAGATGGCTACGCGCCTGCGCAATTTTCAAGATATTTTCACCCAAGCTACGATTAAGCTGCCGCGCGCCGTGATATGGACTTCAATCGCGCTTGCACTGGTGGTGTTGATCGCAGTAGTTGCGGCCTATTTCATCGACGAGCCGCTGCGCCGGCAAACCGAGGCGAGGATCAATGCCGCGCTCAAGGGCTACACTGTGCGCATCGGCGCGCTGGACTTTCATCCGATTGGGTTTTCCCTCGATTTGGAAGATACGGTCATCACCCAAAATGCCAACCCCGACCCGCCGGTGGCGCGAATTCCTAATCTCACCGCCAGCGTCGATTGGAAAGCGCTCTTGTTCGGGCGTGTGGTCGCTGATTTCACGATCGATGATCCGGTCGTCGTGATTAACCTGAAGCATAGTGAGAGTGAGCGGCGTGACCCCGAGGCGTTACACGAGCGTGGCTGGCAGGCGGCGCTTCAGGCGATTTATCCGCTGAAGATCAACGAGTTCGTTATCTCTAATGGCCAACTCACCTATCTTGATCGCGGCCCATACCGGCCACTCCAGTTGCGCAATATTGATTTCACCGCGCGCAACATCCGAAATGTGCGCTCGAACCCGGGAGAGTACCCTTCGGACGTTCATTTGCAGGCTGTGGTTTTCGAGAAAGGTCGAGTTGATCTCGGGGGCCGCGCCGATTTTCTCGCCGAGCCGCATGTCGCGTTCGCGGCCGACGTAGCGTTTGATCAAATCGACCTGAGCTATTTTCGACCGATCACCGAACGCTACCATTTCGACGTGCGCGGAGGCGTAATCAGCACTGCGGGAAAATTGGAATATGCCGCCAACAAAAAGATCCTCGATGTGCCGGACCTGCGCGTCGACGGACTGATCGCCGATTACAAACACGTTAAAAAGTCGGCCCCCACCGAAGAGCTGGCGAAAAAAACCGGGCGCGCCATTGAGCAAAAAAGCAACGATCCGAGTCTGGAAGTGCGGTTCAACAACGTGCGCATTGCCGGTGGCGAACTTGGCATGGTCAACCGGGCCGCCAAACCCGAGTACCGCCTGTTCGTCACCAAAACTCAACTCGACATCAGCAATCTCAGCAATCAGGCCGAGGCCGGCGTCGCAACCGCCCGTGCTCGAGGGTTATTCATGGGGTTGGGCAAGCTGGATGCTTCGGCGCATTTTCGGCCGCGTGGCAAGAGCGCGAACTTTGACCTGCGATTGGTGATTGAGGAGACCGAGATGAAAGCCATGAACGGGTTGTTTTTGGCCACCGGCAACTTCGATGTCAACGCCGGTTTCTTTTCGCTGTTCACGGAGATCAAGGTCCGCGACGGCGCCGTCGATGGCTACGTCAAGCCTTTGTTCCGGGATGTCGACGTGTACGACGCCAAGCAGGATAAAAAGAAAAATGTGTTACGACAAATATACGAAGGCATCGTCGGCGGCCTGTCCTGGCTGCTGGAAAATAAACCGCGTGACCAAGTCGCGACTACGACCCGCATCTCAGGGCAATTGTCCAATCCCGAGACCAGCACCCTCGATCTAACCCTGGGTCTGATTGAAAACGCTTTCTTCAAGGCGATCCTGCCAGGACTGGAACGCAGTCTGGAAACGGAACGTAGAACTAAAAATGATTAATGTCCCTTCGGCCGTTAAAAGGTTTTTAGTCGGGATTTGCGCGCGGAGAGGGAAAAGCGAAAATTCCCGTTGACCAGCTTGAAGCGCGAGGTTGGCGAGTTTTGTTCCTTGCACCCCTGACCGATAGTCGACTACGGTTTACTTGTTTCCGCTAGGGGTTCCGCCGCTGCGGTCCATTCACGTAACTCGGTGGCGGACATCAGCTCTGGCGCCCGCACGTCTCGATAACCCCACTCATGGATGTCGACGAGAAACTGCGCGCGCGACAGCAAGGTACCGGCGCAAATGCGCTCGCCCGGGACGTTCTGGCCGATCTCGTCGGCAAATAATCCGACCAGATAACGTTGCACCCAATCGGGAATCTTGCTCCGTTCAGACGGATAAATGTAGCCGAACAGCGTCACGCAACTGAACAGCACGCGCCAGTGTTCGCCGAAACGGCGCAGCAACCGAGGCCAGTCTAGTTTTTCGCTCTGGGCACGCAACAAATGGGCGATATCGGCGCCGTCGTAACGCTCGCGTTCCAGGATGAACGCTTTTTGCCAGATGGATTCTTCCACCGGGCAGAAGCGCACAGCTCTGCCGAACGCTTCACCCGCCGGAGCGTAATCGAACCAAGTGGGATCGACTTTGCAGAGCCCGTTGCCCGAATTGAAGATGATGTCGACGAAGTCCACTCCGTCTTTGTCAAAGGCTTTACCGAGCCAATGGGCGAAGGTCTCCTCGGTACGGTAACCGGCCCGGTTGAGCGCCTCGAATGCCCGCTGGAGGTCGCTTCCGAGGATAAACAAATCCAGATCCTTGGTATCCCGCGATACCCCGGTAAAGTATTTCTGCGCGAAGGCGCCGCCAACGAGGACAGGAATCTTCCTTGCGTCGAGAGTGTCGAGGGTGTCACGGTAGAATTCGGCGGTGGGTTGCGATTCGGCCATATTCATCCCGACGCGGATGATGGGGCGGAGTCGGCGCGCCGCTTGCCGCTTGTCGGTAGCTCGATAATGCGGCACGGGGGGCGGCCGGGAAAAGTTTTTTCCATGAGCTTCATGGCGACGTTGTAAACTGGTATGCCGCCGGTGGTTTTTCCCTCGGGCGTGCCGTGGTGCGCGTGACCGTGAAAGACCGCAGCGACCGGATAGCGGTTGAGCGGCTCTTCCAGGCGGCTCGAGCCAAGGAACGGGTAAATTTCCAGAGGCTCGCCGGTCACCGTGGCGGCGATCGGCGCATAATGCAGCAGCGCAATTCGCGACGGCGTGCGCAGCCGCGCCAAGGCTGTTTCCAGTTTGAGCGATTCGTCGATCGCCTCGCGCACGAATTGCTTGATGATCGGTTCGCCCCAGGGTTCGAGCAGGCGCGAGCCGAACCCACCAGGAAACCCTTTGACCCCGGCAAATCCGATGCCCTTAATTTCGCAAGCGTCCCCGTCGAGGATGGTGATGCCGCCATCCTTCAGGATGCTGATGATTTCA
>JAICHC010000107.1 GCA_025922795.1 Candidatus Binatia bacterium
CGCCGACCGCGACCCGTGCGCGGCGATCCGGCCGGAGGACGACGAGCTGCTGCGCCGCCTCGCCAGCGCCGCGCCGTCGAAGATCCTGATCACCTCGCGGCTGGTGCCGCAGGTGTTGCTCAACGTTACGGTCAAGGAAAAAAGAGAATTCTCCGAGATGCCCAAAGTGGCAAGCAAAATCTCCCAAGTGGAGCGCGCTCTTGGCAGCCGCGGTCGTTTGCTGGTGCGCTATTCCGGGACCGAGTTACTGGCGCGGATCATGTTGGAAGGTGAAGAAGAAGGAATGATCCGCGCCATGGCTGAAGAAATCGCCAACGAAATTCGCGCGGAGATCGGCAAGTAGGCGATGATGCGTCTCGGAGTCAACGTTGATCACATCGCGACCGTACGCCAGGCGCGGCGCGCCCAAGTTCCCGATCCCGTCGAAGCCGCATTGCTGGCGGAACAGGCCGGTGCCGACGGTATCACCGTGCACCTGCGCGAGGACCGCCGCCATATTCAAGAACGCGATGTCGAACAGTTGCGCGAGAGCGTTCGTACCAAGATAAATCTTGAAATGGCCGTGACTTTCGAAATGGTGGAGTATGCGGAAAAACTTCGGCCCAATGATGCCTGCTTCGTCCCGGAAAAGCGCGAGGAGCTGACGACCGAGGGCGGCCTCGACGTGGTCGCCTATCGGTCGAAGATCAAAGAGGCGGTTGCGAGGTTGCAAGATCGCGGCATTCACGTGAGCCTGTTTATCGATCCCGATGGGGTGCAGATTGAGGCTGCGCGCCAAACTGGCGCCCATGGCATTGAGATTCATACCGGCACTTACTGCAATACCGCCGGGGCCGAGCGCGAGAAACAACGGCAGGCGATCGCCGACGCAGCGACGCTGGCGCGCAGGCTGGGACTCGAAGTTCACGGCGGCCATGGCCTCGACTACGAAAATGTCCCGCCTATTGCAACAATCCCGGAAATCGTCGAGCTCAACATCGGCCATAGCATCATCGCCCGCGCGGTAATGGTCGGTATCAGCCAAGCGGTGCGCGAAATGAAAGAATTGCTGGCGAAAGCAAGACCCTAAAAGTTCAAATCGTTCAACCACCCGCTTTGCTCGTTCTGTTCAACCGCTCCGCTCTTTCAAACTGATGGAACGCCTTACGTTTGAACTGCTTGAACTATGCTAGTTGTCACTTCCGAACAGATGCGCGAGATGGATCGGCTGACCATCCAGAGGTATGGCGTTTCGAGCCTGACGTTGATGGAGCGCGCCGGCGAAGCGGTTACTCGGGCGATCCTCGAACGTTTTGCGCGCAACGCCAAAAAAGGCGTGTTGATCGTTGCCGGCAAAGGCAACAACGGCGGCGACGGCCTGGTCACGGCGCGCCTGCTCAAACAAAAACGCATTCCTTGCGAGGTTGCGCTTCTGGCTAGCAAAGATCAGCTCTCCCAGGACGCGGCTCATAATCTACGCGCTTATTTCAAGCTCAAAGGAAGAGTAACCGAGATCGGAGCCGGTGCCGTGGCGTTGCTCAAGCAGCGTATCGACAAAAGCGGCCTAGTCGTCGACGCAATTCTCGGTACCGGAATCAAGAGCGAGGTGCGCGGTCTGTTCGCGGAGGCGATCGCACTGATCAATGGCGCGAGCGTGCCGGTGCTTGCCGTGGATATTCCCTCAGGACTCCACACCGACCAAGGCATCGTTCTCGGGGCCGCCGTTAAAGCCGCCACGACGGTCGCCTTGGGATTTCCCAAATTGGGCGAAGTTATTTATCCGGGCGTTAAGCATTGCGGCGATCTGATTGTCGCCGATATCGGTATCGAGGAACGAGCCGTTGCGCAAGTAGCGCCGCAGAACGAGCTCCTGGAGCACGAAATGATTCGGCAACTCATTCCCCGGCGCGAGTCCGATACCCACAAGGGAACCTACGGTCATGTGCTGACAATCGCGGGCTCGCGCGGCAAAACCGGTGCGGCGATTCTCGCGTGCCGTGCGGCCATGCGAACCGGCGCCGGATTGACCACTCTGGCCGCGCCGCGAGCGCTGAATAATGTTCTTGCCGCGGCGCTCGTTGAAGTGATGACCGAATCCTTGCGCGGCAATGAAACCGAAGAGATGGAACCGCTGAGCGACGATGACTGGCACCGCTTGCTTGCAAGGAAAAATGTAGTGCTCTTCGGGCCCGGTATCGGCGTCAACGACGCAACCCGAAGCAGCCTGCGCTGGTTGCTCAGAAATCTAGACAAGCCTTGGGTGATCGATGCCGACGGCCTCAATAATTTAGCGCTGGAAATGGACCGGCTGCATCATGCCAAGTTTCCGCCCGTGCTTACCCCTCACCCGGGCGAGATGGCGCGGCTCATCGGCCGAACTACTAGGGAAGTCAACGCCGATCGGGTCGGAATCGCGCGGGCGTTCGCAGTGCAGCGGCGCTGTTATTTGGTATTGAAAGGCGCGCGCAGCGTGATCGCCACGCCGGAAGGAAAAATTTTTATCAATCCGACCGGCAACCCGGGTATGGCGAGCGGCGGCATGGGCGACGTATTGGCGGGCGTGCTCGCTGCCTTGTTGGGCCAAGGACTTGCTCCCGCGGACGCCATGAAGCTCGGCGTTTATTTGCACGGCTTCGTCGGTGACCGAGTCGCCGAGGCCCAAGGCGAAATCGGGCTGATCGCATCGGATGTCATCGAAGGATTGCCCGACGGGATGAAGGCGCTTGCGGCGCCGGTCTCTTAGTCTCGAATTTTCCACGGAAATATACTAGTTCTACCTAGGAGGCCCGTTGGTGATGGGTTCGTGGACAGTTAAATCCAAATCTTCCCGCACCACAGTGGGTTTCGCGAAAAGTCTAGGAAGGTTAGTTCAAGGAGGCGAAATTATTGGGTTAGTCGGCGAGGTGGGTTCGGGTAAGACCTGTTTTGTACGCGGTTTTGCGGCCGGTGCTGGAGTGGGTCCGGAGGTCTGGGTTCGTAGTCCTACATTTACCCTAATCAATGAATATCGGGGCCGCTTGCCGGTCTACCACATCGATCTTTACCGTCTCGGTCGGCAAGAAGAGGTCGAAGCGCTCAATCTGCACGAGTATCTATATGCGGGCGGGGTGAGCCTCATTGAATGGTTCGAATATCTGCCGGCGGCTGAGGTCGACGACCATCTTGAGGTGAGACTCGCTCATGCCGGCGGCGGGCACCGGGAGATTACGTTTACCGCGCACGGCCAGCGCTACGAGCAACTCCTCGAGAGCTTGAAAGAGAGCGCGAGCGGCGGGAGCATTTAGATTTTGCATTGCTGATTTTCCAGGAAATCTAAATAGCGGCGCGAAGAAGGGGTAAGTCAGCAGTGCCGTTACTGGTACAGAAATACGGCGGAACGTCGGTCGGCTCGATCGATCGCATCAAGCAAGTTGCGGCCAAGATCGCCGCCGCCCGTGCCGCCGGGCACGAGTTGGTGGTAGTTGTCTCAGCCATGGCAGGCGAGACCAATCGCTTGCTCGCGCTCGCCCATGACATTTCCGAAATACCCGACGAGCGCGAAAAGGACGTGCTGCTCGCTTCGGGGGAGCAAGTTTCCGTGGCCTTGCTGACGCTCGCGCTCAAGGAATCCGGACAGCCCGCGCGCTCCTTCCTCGGACATCAGGTGCGGATCGCCACCGATAACGCCTACGGCAAAGCGCGCATTTTGAGCATCGATTCGACCAAGATCTTACGCTCGCTAAAGGCGGGTGAGGTGGTGGTGATCGCCGGTTTTCAAGGCGTCGACGAGGACGACAATATTACCACCCTCGGTCGCGGCGGGTCGGATACGAGCGCGGTCGCGCTCGCCGCGTTTCTGAGTGCCCAGGCGTGCGAGATCTACACCGACGTGGAAGGCGTTTTTACCGCGGACCCGAGCATCTGCCCCGAGGCGCGAAAGCTCGCGCGCATTTCCTACGACGAGATGATCGAGCTGGCGAGCACCGGCGCGAAGATCTTGGAAATTCGATCGGTTGAGTTTGCCAAAAATTTTTCCGTCCCGGTACATGTCCGTTCGAGCTTTTCGGAGCTCGAAGGAACGTGGCTGGTAAACGAGGAGGAGAGTATGAACAACGTGTTGGTCTCGGGTGTAGCGTGCGACAGAAATGAGGCCAAGATCACGCTGCTACGGGTTCCGGATCGACCGGGATTGGCGGCGCAGATTTTTGGTCCGATCGCCGAGGCGCACATCGTGGTCGACATGATTATTCAGAACGCCAGCGCGGACGGCACGACCGATTTGACTTTTACGGTGCCCAAGGCGGATCATAAAAAGGCGCTCGCAATCGTGGAAAGAACGCTACCGGCGGTCAACGCCCAAGGCGTCAGGGTGGACACTGACATGGCCAAGATTTCCGTGGTCGGCGTGGGCATGCGCACGCACGCCGGCGTGGCCGCGAAAATGTTCGAGGTGCTCGCGCGCGAGGGGATCAATATTGAGATGATTTCCACTTCAGAAATTAAAATCTCGGTTGTCGTCGACGCGAAATATACAGAACTCGCCGTGCGCGTGCTGCACGAGGCATTTATTGGAAAACAGGACACGGTATGAAGGACGTTTTGCTTTACGATACGACACTTAGGGACGGTTGTCAGGCGGAAGATGTTTCCTTCACGCTCGAGGACAAGCTCCGCATCGCGGAAAAGCTCGAAGAGTTGGGCATCGATTACATCGAAGGAGGCTATCCCGGCTCCAACCCGCGCGACGCCGATTTTTTCAAGCAGATCAAGAAATTCAAGCTTAAGCATGCAAAAATTGTTTCGTTTGGTACGACGAGAAAATTCGGCGCCAAGCCGTCGCAGGACATCAATCTCAAAATGCTGCTTGGCGCAGAGACGCCGGTGGTGACGTTGGTCGGCAAAACCTGGGACCTGCACGTCCGCGACGATCTGCGCATCAGCCAGAAAGCCAATTTGGAGATTATCGCCGATTCGATCGCGTTCATGAAAAAGCGCGTCGACGAGGTGATTTTTGACGCCGAGCATTTTTTCGACGGCTTTCGCGCCAATCCGGAATACGCGCTGGAATGTCTCAAGGCAGCCGCGGAAGGCGGCGCGGACTGGATTGTGCTTTGCGAGACCAACGGCGGCCGGCTGCCCAGCGAGGTGCGCGACGCGCTGCAACAAGTGCGCCGCGTGATCCCAACACCGATCGGTATTCACTGCCACAATGACGGCGAGCTGGCGGTCGCCAACACGCTCGCGGGGGTGGAGAGCGGCGCGACCCAAGTGCAGGGCACGATCAATGGTTTCGGCGAGCGCTGCGGCAATGTGAATTTGATTTCGGTGATCGCCAACTTGCAACTAAAGATGGGGAAAAAGTGCGTGACGCCGGCGCAGTTAAAAAAGCTCCGAGAGGTTTCGCAGCTTTTCTACGAGCTCGCCAATATCCATCCAAACAAGCGCCAGGCTTTCGTCGGTGACAGCGCCTTTGCGCATAAGGGCGGGCTGCATGTCTCCGGCGTGCTCAAGAACCCTCAGACCTACGAGCACATCGATCCGGAACTGGTTGGCAATCGCCAGCGCGTGTTGGTCTCCGATCTTTCGGGCCGCAGCAACATCGTTTACAAGGGCAAAGAATACGGCATCGATATGAAAGACCAGAACGACGCCGTGCGCGAAATTCTTCGCCGCACCAAAGAGCTCGAAGGGCAGGGCTACGAATTTCAGGCTGCTGAAGCTTCTTTCGAATTGCTGATTCAAGAAGCGTTGGGAAAGAAGCGAAAAAACTTCAACCTGATCGGCTTTCGCGTGATCGACGAGAAACGCAAGGAAGGCGAAGCGCCGATCTCCGAAGCAACGATCATGGTGCAAGTCGACGGCGTCACGGAGCATGCCGCGGCGATGGGCAACGGGCCGGTCAATGCGCTCGACCAGGCGCTGCGCCGTGCGCTCACCAAGTTCTATCCGGCACTCGAGCAGGTAGAGCTGCTCGATTACAAAGTTCGCGTCCTCTCGTCGGGCGAGGGAACCGGCGCGGTGGTGCGCGTGTTGATCGAGTCCGGCGACGGCAAGAACCGCTGGGGGACGGTCGGCGTATCGCACAACGTCATCGAAGCGAGCTGGCAAGCGCTGGTCGACAGTATTGATTATAAGCTCTACAAGGATTCGCGGCACCGGGCGAATTAATTTAAACCGGAGTGATGGAGTGTTGGAGTAATTCCATCACTCCAATATTCCAGTACCCCAGGCATTCGGTCATGTGGCAGACGCTTAAAGAAGATATCCAAGCGGTCTTCGAGCGCGATCCGGCGGCGCGATCGATCTGGGAAGTGGCGATTGCATATCCGGGCTTCCATGCAATCTTGATCCACCGGCTCTCGCACTGGCTATGGCGGCGCCAGCTTACCACGCTGGCGCGGTTCGTTAGCCACATAGGCCGATTTCTCACCGGGATCGAAATCCATCCCGGAGCGAAAATCGGCCGTCGCTGTTTTATCGATCACGGCATGGGCGTGGTGATCGGCGAGACCAGTGAAATTGGCGACGACGTGACGATCTATCAAGGCGTCACCCTCGGCGGTACGTCGACGGCGCCGATCAAGCGCCATCCCACCATCGAGGACTCGGTTACGATCTTCAGCGGCGCGGCGGTCCTCGGCCCGGTGACGGTTGGACGCCACAGCCGGGTGGGCGCCGGGTCGGTGTTAGTCAGCTCGGTACCGCAGCATTCCACGGTCGTCGGCATCCCGGGGAGAGTCGTGCAGATCGAGGCGAGACACACGCCCGCGGGCAAGGCGATTATCGATCTCAACTCGGTCGATCTGCCCGATCCGGTCGCCAAGGCTATCGGCGCGCTCGCCGACTACGTTGAAAAGTTGGAGAAAAAGGTCGACGAGCTGAGCGCTCGCCAGGGCGGCCTCGAAGAAAAGACAGCCGAGGAGAACGAAGTTTTGAACAAGGTAAAAGAGCTGCTGAAGAATACCGGAAGTTGAAGAAAGCCGACCGACACCGGTAATGGGCGCGTTTAAATCGGCACAATAAAGTTCAATGAAGGCTCAGGGAGAAAAGATTGTCGTCGCCATGAGCGGCGGCGTCGATAGCTCAGTTGCGGCGGCGATGCTTGTCGAGCAGGGCCACGAGGTCCAGGGTGTGTCTTTGCGCATGTGGGAAGAAAATCGCGGGCCGCGGGTGTGCTCCGATCATCGCGGCGCTGCCGACGTTGCCAAGCTGCTCGGTATTTCCCATACAATGCTCGATCTGCGCGGGCAATTCGTGGAAACTGTGGTGAAACCTTTCGCGCGCGATTATCTACAGGGCCGTACGCCCAATCCGTGCGTTTCGTGCAATCGCGATTTCAAGCTCGGAATCTTGCTCAAGTGGGCTCGCACCCAAGGCGCGGATTACGTGGCCACCGGCCACTACGCGCGCGTTGCATGCGTACCCTCGGCGTCGCAATTCTCACTTTTTCGCGGCGCTGATCCCGGCAAGGACCAGTCGTATTTTCTTTTTTCACTGTCGCACGATCAGCTGGCGCACACACTTTTCCCTCTCGGTGAAATGCACAAGAGCCAGGTGCGCGAACGGGCGCGCCGGCTCGGGTTGGCGGTGGCCGAGCGTCCCGAGAGTCAAGATATCTGCTTCGGCGATTACAAGGCGCTGGTAAAATCCTATGCTCAAGAGCGTGAAGCCGCGGCCGGTGATGTAGTTGATCGGACCGGGAAAATCTTGGGCCGCCACGGCGGCATTCACAGCGTGACGGTCGGTCAGAGACGGGGCTTGGGAATTTCGGCCGCTGAGCCGCTCTACGTCGTCGGCATCGAAGAGCCTACCAAGCGGGTCGTCGTGGGAAAAAAGAAAGAGCTGGCATCCACCGCGCTGGTTGCGCGGTCGGTCGATTGGCTCGAAGCTCCAGGCGCGGGCGAGATCGAAGCCGAGGTGCAGATCCGCTACCGCGCGCCGGCAGTGGCCTGCACGGTTCGCCGCCGTGGTGACCAAACTTGTGAAGTCTGGTTCAAAGAAGCCATCGCGGCAGTGACGCCGGGACAA
>JAICHC010000108.1 GCA_025922795.1 Candidatus Binatia bacterium
CATAAAAGTGGATCGTGAATTCTTCACCAGCACGCAACCGGCAACCGCCGCCGTATCGGCCGGGTCGGTCAGGAAGCGCGCCACGATGCGCCGCAATGCCTGGGGATGTAAGAAAGTATCCGCGTCGATGCAGACGACAATCTCTTGGGTCACGTGTTTCATACCCTCGTTGAGGGCATTAGCTTTACCGCCATGACGAGCCTCGACAATCTTGAGATTGGCTAAATTGAACGAGCGCAGCGTCGCGACCGTGTCATCGGTCGAGCCGTCGTCAACAACAATGACTTCCACCTCTCCAGGATAATCCTGGCCTTTGATGCCGCGAAACGTTTCGGCGATGTTCTGTGCTTCGTTGTAAGCGGCGATGAGCAGACTGATTTTGGGAAAGTTCAAGTCAATAGGGAGAGGCGGTGGCCGGTCAAGGACGACGCTCGATAGAATATGGGCATTCAAGAATCCCGGCAAAAGCGCAATGAAAAAGATAATCACTAACGCTGGAGCATAGCCGACCACGCTCTCGAGGTCAGTGAGCCAATGCTGTGCGAGAAGCCATGAAACGCATACCCACGTAATGGAAAAGCCGGTCGAGATGGCAAACTTGCCTCTGACAGGGAGATAAAAACGGCGCTTGTGCGGTCCCTCTCGAAGCGACGTTCGAGCATGAACTTTCTCCTCAGCAAATACTTCCGGTCGCAGGGGATCTGTCAACGTGCCACCGCTTGGGGACACGGGAGATCGAGTCCCTTCCGGCAGGGGTCTATTCAACGGCTCGTTCCGACTTACTGAATCCATACGGGGTCCTTCTCAATAAAAAGTCCGGCATAACGCCGGGTACATCGTGTCGAGCAACAAGCGTACCATTAGCCAAAAGTGAGGCCCTGGTAATTTGCGGGAACTCAGGGTTGGCAGCACTTCGCTGGAAATTTTGAAAACTTGTCAAAGCGGACAATCGTTGTAGATGCGCGACAATTTTTCGCCGGTGCCACTCCGTGGCGCTCGTTAAATCCTTTGACACCAGAAAAGCGAAGCGCTCTGAGACTACCAGGTGCCTTTGCAGTAGGGGTTGACGTTCAAGAGATGTTTACGCCGAGTTACTGTTGCATTTCCGGGCGCGTTTGTGGGAAAGGGTATGAATCTGAGCAAAGGAGGGAATCTTATGTTTGTTGAAATGCGTAGCTATCTACTCAAGCCAGGGGCCACCGCAGGCTTCGAGCAACGTTTTACCGAAGGTCTTGCTGCCCGCGCGAAGATCTCGCCCCTGGGCGGGTTATGGAAATCGGAAGTTGGCGGATTGAACCGAGTCGTGCATCTCTGGCCCTACGAAAGCTTCGAGGACCGGGAGCGAATCGCCGGAGAGGCGCGGAAAACCGGCATGTGGCCGCCCAAGACGCAGGAATTCATCATCGAGCAAGAAAACCGCATCATTCAGCCGGCGCCGTTTTCTCCACGGTTGGAACCACAAAACATCGGCAACATCTATGAGTTCCGGATTTACACCTACTTGCCCGGAACCATGCCGACGGTGCTGGAACGGTTTGGTGAGGTCATGCCCAGGCGCACAAAAGTCTCACCGCTGGTATTCGCGGGGCATACGATCATCGGACCGCTCAACCAGTATATACATGTCTGGGCGTATAAGGACGGCGGAGAGCGCGACCGGTTGCGCGCTGAAGCAACAAAGAGCGTCCAGGGCTGGCCGCCTCAGACCCGGGAGTTTCTCGTAAAGCAGGAAAACATGATTATGGTTCCGTGCGCTTGCTCGCCTCTTAAATAGTGAATTTGCAGAAGCAGAAACGCACTGCGGTCGGGAGATCGGCCATGAAGAAAATCGTCATTTCCAGCATATTGTTTTTCGCCATTGTCTCCTACTCTTGGGGTGCCGATCGCATCCGCATCGGTTACAGTTCGATCAGCGGTTCTTACCTGGGCCTGTGGGTCGCCCACGATGCAGGCTTCTTCGCCAGGGAAGGTCTGGAAGACCAGATGATTCTCATTCCCAGCGGCAGCCAGCTGGCCCAGGTGGTGACCGCTGGGGAAGTTGACATCGCGGCATTAAACGGCAGCTCGGCAATGGCCGCCGCAATGCAGGGGGCTGATCTCAAGATCGTTGGGAATACGACCAACAAATTGATCTTTTCCATCTATGTCAGGCCGGAGATCAAGACCGTCGAGAGCCTTAAAGGAAAAAAGATCGGCGTCACGCGTTTTGGATCTGCTACCGATATCTCCGCCCGCTTTGCTCTCAGAAAATACAACCTCGATCCTCAAAAAGACGTAAACATTCTGCAAATGGGGGCCATGACCTCGATCATGGGCGGGCTGCAAGGCGGCTCCATCGATGCTGGTCTGGTCTCCCCGCCTACGCTATTTGCCGTCGATAAATTGGGTTTTAAAGAGCTCGTCAATATCACCGATATGGATCTCGCCTTTCCCAATCCGTCTTTGGTTGTGCAAGGCGGTATCATGAGAAAAAAGCCCGATCTGGTCGATAGATTCATGCGCGCTTATGCGAGAGGCATTCAGCGCGCAAGAACTGACAAAGGACTGACTTTCAAGTCGATCGCAAAGTACACCAAAATCGAGGATCCATCTCTGCTGCAAAAGGCCTATGACCTCTACGTCGGCAAGGTTTTGGAGAAGGCTCCCTATATCAATATGGCGGGAATGCAGAATGCGCTGGACGATCTGTCAAAGACCGTTCCGGCGGCGCGGGACGCAAAGCCTCAACAATTCATCGATACCCGATTTCTTGACAACCTGGAGAAAAGCGGCCTTCTGCGGGAGCTATATCGCTGAGCTCGACGCGACGAAGAATTCAGCGCGGCCAAACGCAGCGAGTGCGTTCCCTTCTTCTCATCAGGCAGAATTTCTATTTGGCCTCGAGAGCCGCATCGCTGGCCGTGCGGCGTATTTTCCGCTACACCATCTGATGGGATGCTTTACAAAACGATTATTCGTCCCCTGCTCTTCCGCAAGGACCCTGAAGAAAGCCACGAAAAGATCCTAACCCTACTTTCCCGCTTAGAATTCTTTTCCGCTGCTTTTGAACAATTCTATCGAGTCGCAGACAGTCGCCTGCGCATTCGGGTCGGGCCGCTCACGTTCGAAAACCCTGTGGGCCTGGCCGGTGGTTTCGACAAGAACGCGGTTGCGCCGAGGACCCTTGCCAGTTTCGGTTTTGGCTTTATGGAAATCGGCGCGATCACCGCGCGGCCGCAGCCCGGCAACCCTAAGCCCAGGCTCTACCGCCTTCCGGAAGACGATGCTCTGATCAATCGGCTTGGCTTCAATAATGAGGGCGCCGCCGCGATTGCGGCCAAGCTCGAGCGGATGCGCGCGCGCGGTGGACTGCCCGAGATTCCCCTCGGCATGAACATCGGCCGAACGAAAATCGTCGAAACCAAAGACGCGGTGGCCGACTTTCTTACTTGCTTCGAGAATCTTTATGCGCACGGCGATTTTTTCACCTTAAACGTGAGCTCGCCCAATACTCCCAACCTGCGCGACTTGCAGGAAAAGAATTTATTGCGTGAATTGTCAACCGCCGTGCAACAGCGAAATTGTCAGTTGGCCGCCCGCGCCAAAGTCGAACCTAAGCCGGTCTTCGTGAAAATCGCACCGGACATGGAACTCTCCCAGGTCGATGAAATTATCGAGGTCGTCGATTCGGCCCAGCTCACAGGTATCGTCGCGACCAATGCGACGGCTGTCATGCGGGACAATTTAAAATCACCAAACGCTCACGAGCCCGGCGGGCTCAGCGGCCGGCCGATCACCGCAAAAGTCACCTCTTTCATTTCGCATATCTACCGAGTCACTCGCGGCCGGTTTCCGATTATCGGTGTCGGCGGAATTTTCAACGCGCAAGATGCCTACGACAAAATCAAGGCCGGCGCGAGCGCGGTGCAGATCTATACCGGCTGGATTTACGAGGGGCCGGGAGCGGTGAAGTGCATCAACCGGGGACTGCTGCGGTTGCTCGAACGCGACGGTCTGAAGCAGATCCCCGACGCGGTCGGGCTTAACGCGAGGAGCTGATCAGATCCATTCTTTTCGGCGTTGACGGGCCTTCTCCCGCGCCGCCAGGACGGAAATTTGTTCTTTCCATTCTACCAGCGCAATTTCCGCCTCGTGTCGTTCGAGCACGGTCGTTTCGTCTTGATCGCCGGTAAGCTTGAGCAATTCTGGAAATAAATCGCGGCGGAACAAGACCGGACTACGCGAGGCGCCGGCAAAACTCGCTGTTACGATAGACGCCTGGCTTTCCTCGAACCTCTCGATGAGCGAATCGATCAGGTCCTTGCGGACCGGCATTCGATTGCCGGCGAGAAACATGATGCCCTGAGATTGCGGATCGCTCGCCCACAGGCCCGCGATCAGAGAGGTGCTCTGTCCCCGATCGGCCGCGGAATTTACAAGCCAACAAAGCCGCCTGTCGGCCAGCTTGATCTCGCGCCGCACCGCCCTCAAATCCCGCGTCACACAGATAATTTCATCGAGATTGGAGGCCAGTGCGCTTTCCAAAACCCATTGCAGCAGGGGTTTGTTCTCGAGCGGCGAGAAAATGTTCTGATCACCGCATTGTCCGGTGGCTACTACGACGGCAGAAATCATAGTGAGAAATCTCTGGTGGTGGCGCTGCTTGTCCTACGTTCAGAGCGTCGCGTCATGCGCGACTAACTCTGAAGAAAATTAGCAACGAGCGAATTCGACTGGTTGCGCTAAGGAGAAGCCCTGGATCTCGCTCGCCTAGCGAATGACCGAGAATGACTTTTGGCCGAATCGCCGGCAGGCGAAGCGCCACACAAGTTGGATTCCTTCCCTGCTGCGTATCATTGCCGGTCCTTCTCCCTAACTCTTCTATCCGTTTGATTCAAGTAAAAAATGACGGAAAATAAAAAAAATTTCCGCCGCGCTAAATATTCGGCTAACTTGAAAGGGTGGCGCCTTTTGGTTAACGTCCGGAGGCATGTCACGCTCGTTCAGCATTGAAGTTGCCAAAGACTATTTCAATTTTGCCTCCGCGCATTTCTTGATCTTTGCCAACGGCAAAAGGGAGTCGCTGCACGGACATAACTACCAGGTGTCCGTAGTGATGGAAGGGGACCTCGACCGCGCCGGGGTGGTGTTGGATTTTATTTCATTTAAGCCGCTGGTGAAGCGCATCTGCGATAGTTTAGACCATCGCACATTGATTCAAACTGCGAGTCCCGCCATCACGGTGCGGGAGCGCTCTCAAGAAATCGAGGTTCGTCACGGCAAGCAGAAAATAATTTTGCCGAGAGAGGACGTTATTCTACTGCCGTTGGCGAACACCAGCACGGAGCTATTGGCGGAGCATGTCGCCAACCAAATCCGCCGCCAGGTGCGCCGCAAATTTCCCGGAGCCAACATCCGCTGCTTGGAAGTCGGTGTCGAAGAGGCGCGCGGCCAGCGCGGTTTCTATCGCGGCCAGTTTTAGGCGTCAAGCTCAGAGCACGTCGAGTTCCAGGTTTAAGGTTTCGAGTTAGCTGAAAGAAACTCGGAACCGGAACCTACGAGATCTGCTCGAGCGCCCAGCGCGCGACTTCATCGTGGCGCGCAAACCACACGTCGGGAAAGCCTTTCATATAGAGCACTAGCTCATGCAGCATCGCTGACATGAGCGGCCGGCCGCCGAAATGCGTGTGCACGGTTAAATTAATCAACGCCGGCGCTTCGTGTTTGTAGAGATAGTCGAAAGTGTCTTTGTAGACGTTGTAAAAATCTCGCGGGCTGGAGCGCAGCGTGCGATTATCGGTGAAATCACTGTGCGCGATGGCCACGAGTTTGCCCTGAGCCGTCTCGAATGTATACGGCAGATCGCTGTCGTTGTAGTCGCCATGCCAGAGAAAGCCCGCTTGGGCGAGTAACTCGGCCGTGTGCACGGACGGCGCCGCCACCGGGCTGAACCAGCCGGCCGGAGCGGTTCCCGTAGCGCCGATAATAATTTGCGCGCATCTTTGGATAACTTCCTGTTCTTCCGCACGCGAAAGGTAAGGGAGAACGAGATCCTGAGTGTATGAGTGGCCGGCGATTTCGTGGCCGCGTTTATGCAATTCCTTAACCGCCTCGGGAAAGACTTCCGCCGCTTTGGCATTTAGACAAACTGTCGCTTTGATATCCGCGGCATCGAAAATGCGCATGAAACGCCAGATGCCGGTTTTGCCGCCATATCGCGACCATGAAATGCCCAACAGATCGGGCGTGCCGGGCTTCAGCGACGTCGTCATCGGCGAATAGGGCGGCGCCTTACCCTCCGACCAGATCTCGAACATCACCGTCACCAACACGGTTAGTTTTTTGCCGTCGGGCCAGTGAGTGATCGTTTTGATCATGTCAATGACGACAAAACGGGATATTGGTATATAGGAGTCTTGGAGTAGTGGGTTTCAGACCCATTACTCCAGCACTCCATTACTCCAGTGGTCCAAGCGTTTAGGCAAAGCCGCGCCGCCAAAGCTCGGCGATTTTTTGAAGATCGGCGGCGGGGATGTCGACATCGGCGCCGGCGGCGTTTTCGCGCATCTGCTCGGCGTTGCGCGCGCCGGGGATCACGACGCTCACTGCCGGGTGCGCGATGGAAAACGCGATCGCCGCCTGGCCTAAGCTTTTCACTGGGCCGTGAACCAAGAATTTTAGTTGCTCGGCTTTGGCCAATTCCTTGGCGAAGGCTTCGCCCTTGAAGCTGCGCGCGCGCACATCCTCACCCTGGAACCTCGCTTCGTCGGCGACGGTCATCTTTCCGGTCAGAATGCCGCGCTTCAGCGGCACCCGTGCGATGATGCCGACTTGGGATTTTTCCGCCAGCGGAAAGATCGTGTCGCTCGGCTCTTGCGCGAGCAGGTTGTATTCGACTTGAATGGCTTCGGCGCGTCCGTCCTTGACGGCAGCAATGCCCTCTTCCATCGTATTGATCGAAACGCCATAGTGGCGAATCTTGCCCGCTCGTTTGGCGCGTTCGAGCACCTCCCAAACCTCGCCGCGCTCGATCACGTCGACGGTCGGGTTATGCAGTTGATACAGATCGATGTAGTCGGTTTGCAGGCGCCTGAGGCTTTCGTCCATGACCCCACTGATGTAATCCGGCTCGAAGATGCGCTTACCGCGGTTCGGCCCGACCATGACGTTGCCGCCCTTGGTGGCGAGGATGACCTTGTCGCGTTTTCCTTTGAGGGCGTTTCCCAGCAGCGTTTCGGAATAACCCGCGCCATAGGCGTCCGAGGTGTCGATGAAATTGACGCCTCGATCGAGCGCCGTTTCAATGGCGCTGAGCGATTCAGAATCTTTCATTGCGCCGAAGTGTCCGGCGTGAACCATGGTGCCCAGGCCGACTGCGCTGATCCGTAGTCCGGTTTTTCCTAAAGTTTTGTATTTCATGGCAAATAACATAGGACAGCTTGCCCCGTTCCCGCAAGCTTTTGCGGGAATTTGCCGGGAACTTTTGCTCCCCACCGGTCGTTGGAATATATGACCCGCTCGCGGTTGGACTGGAGCGACGCTCTTCATTACAATGCCGAGGCGTGACCCTGAGGCATTCTTTGGATCTCGAGCGGCAACGTTTTGGGTCGGAGATCATGACGCATCTGGATCATCTCTATCGCGTCGCCTATTACCTGGTGAAAAATGATGTCGACGCGCAGGATTGCGTGCAGGAGACCTGCGCGCGCGCACTGAGCTCGCGGGATCAATTTACGCCGGGCACTAACATGAAGGCTTGGCTCACCAAGATCCTTTATAATTTTTTTTATGACTTCTACACGCGAAACCGGCGCACCATTGCGGCCGAGGACCTCTCGCTGTCGGCCGGCGGAGATTTCTGGGAAACCCTGCCGACACAGTCTGCCGGCCCCGAAACGCAAGTGTCGGCCCAAGAGCTCGCTGTCAAAGTCGACGACGCGCTAAAACAAATACCCGAAGAATTCCGTGCGCCGATCGTGCTCGTCGACATGGGCG
>JAICHC010000109.1 GCA_025922795.1 Candidatus Binatia bacterium
GGCATTTCGCTTTTGATCCCGCGCTTGGCCAGTTCTTCTTCGAACTTACGGCGAATAAACGGATCTTCTCTGGGATACTCAATTTGATCCTTGGCACGGTCTTCGACCTTCTCGGCGTGGCCGTGAAACTGCATCGGCGGATGAAGCGCCAGATAGCGCGCCGGTTCGCCACCAGCATTGAAATGCTGGTGAAACCATTTATTCGGCGGCACAAAGCAGCTCGCCTCATGCCAGGGGACCACGACTTTTTCTTTGCCCTCTTCCCACATGATCGAATAACCCTCGCCGACCGGGATGACGATCACCCGACCGGGACCATGGCGGTGTGCTTTTTTGTATAATCGGGCATCGAACACGGACATGTGACAGGACATCTCGGAGTCTGGAAACTGAATGTAAACGCTCCGGCCCCCGGCACCGCGGCGCGCGTTGCTATCGAGCTTGTCCCAAGCGCGCATGTCGGGAAAGAAATTGCCATACCAATAAGCGCGCCGCCCCCAAGACTCATCGAGATTATTCTGTGAGATCATCTTTGCCTCAGAGTAGAAATCCATTTCGTTCTGAATGTCGGCACCCTCGAAGGGATTACCGAAGATAAAATTCACGTCGCGCACGCCGGACAACGTCAGCGGCATGTAGTTGTAGTGGAGCAGGCGCACCGGCTTGTCGCCCTGCATGTTAGCGAACTGGTGCGTGTAGTTGTGCGGCACCAGGAACATGCTGTGCTTTTGCCACTCGAAGGTTTTCTTCGGCCGCTGCTCGCCTGCCCAAATGGTCGTCAGCCCCCGGCCTTCGACCACGTAGACGATCTCGTCGAGTGCGAATTTGAGCGCCGGCAGCCTCTTGCCCGGAGGAATCTCCGTCACTCGTGCCGAAGTGACGCCCTCCTGGCCAACGAGCTGGATAAACGCGGAATTACACTGACGGGCTTCCCACCAGCCAAGCGTCAATGTCCTGAGATCCTCTATGTAATAGCCCCTGTAAATGGGAATTCCCTGAGTCTCCATCCACTCGTCGTACGTGTAAATTTTACTCCACATCCTGCGTTCGGCTTTCATCGCCTTGGACATGAACGTCATTCCTCCGATTGCTTTGATAGTGAACCCTTATCATCCTCCCAAGCCGAAACAAGTTTTGCCATGCGGGCTATTTCGCGGTCACCACTAAGACTGTGCCCGTCACCGTCAACAACGCGCCAATAATTACGCGCATATTGATCGCTTCGAGATCTCGCAGAAAAATCGCGGTCAATAACAAGGTCAGCACCGGGTTAGAGCTCACCAGCGGCTCGACGATGACGACTTTGCCATGGCTTAGAGCGTAGAAGACCGAAAGCATCGCCGCGGTGTTGACAAGCCCCGCGGTAAACAGCCATGCCGCGCTTCGGCGGGTCAGTTTGAAGGCGTCTTTACCGCCACGAAACTGCAGCAATGCAAGAGAGAAGAGCGCCGCAGAACCTGCAGTCACTGCCGCCGCCATCACCGGAATATCGACGTAGCCTAAGCCCGCCTTTCGCAGGATCGCGGAGGCGCCAAAAGCCATGGCGCCGATAAGTGGATAAATGACGTCGAGCTTGCGCCATTCGCCCTGAGCCGGCTTCGCCACGGAGAGAATAATGACGCCGCTGATGACCAGCAGCGTTCCGACAATATTCTGCGGAACCCAAGCTTCGGCAAGAAAAAGCACCGCAAAAACGGAGGCAAAGATTGGCGAGGAGTTGGCGATAGGCACCGATCGCGCCACGCCGATTTTTTCAATGCCGACGTAGCTCAAAGTTCGACCGATGCCGGGAGCGAAAATACCAGCAGTGACAAAAACCAGGGACACCGGAGTCCAGAGAGCCGAAAGCGGCGCGAAAAAGGGGAATAACAGCCATAAGATCGCGGCGCTCATCGACAAAGAAATGAAGGATCCGGTCATAGCGTTGGAGCCGACCAAGCCGCGCCGGATAAAAATGTGGGCGATAGAAAAACACAACGCTGCCTGAAAAGAAAAGTAAATATCCACAGATCTATCTTACGGTTACGACTAACACGGTCCCCGCCACAGTGACGAGCGCGCCTAAAATGACTCGCCCCGACAGTTGCTCGATTTGGCGCAGGAAAATCCCGGCCCAAAGGATCGTCAACAACGGATTGCAGGCGACCAGGGGTTCCACGCGCACAACTTGACCGAGATTAAGCGCCGCGAAGAAAGACAAAATCGCGCCGGTATTCACGATGGCTGCACCGAACATCCAGCCGCTACTCTTCCGATTGAACTTCAGCTCCTTTCGACCGCCTCGCAGCTGAATGATGATGAGCAAGACGACGAAAGCCGTTCCCAAAGTGACGGCGGCGCCGAGTAGCGGCTCCGGTAGCGCCGTCAAGCCGGTTTTTCTCAAGATCGTGGAGATGCCGAAGGCGACCGCGGCGAGCACCGGATAAATCACGTCTTTGATCCGCCATTCCCCTTCCGCGGCATTGCGTGAAGACAGCACGACGACACCGAGTATGACCAGGCAAGTGCCGATGATGTTTTGCGGCACCCACACTTCATCCAAGAATACGACTGCCAGAATAGAAGAGAATATCGGCGAGGTGTTGACGATCGGCGATGAGCGCGCCACGCCGATCCTTTCCATGCCGATGTAACCGAGCGTCTGACCGATCGCCGGGGCAAAAATTCCGCCGGCGATGAAAAAACCGACGGCCGGCGTGCGCAAAGCCGAAAAAGGAATCAAGGAGAGCAGCAGCAGCCAAAAAATTACCGCGCTGGTACCCAACGAAATCAACGAACTGGTCAAGGCGTTGGAATGCACCAGGCCGCGCCGGACGAAAATATGGGCGACGGAAAAACACAGCGCGGTTTGGAAAGCGAAGTATTCGGCCATCAGCGTGACAACAAAGGACCACTTCATTGCGGTCCTGGTATGACGAATTATGCCGCTGGTTGGACGTTTGACGCGCCGCCGCGTCTGTGACAGGCCTGCTCCGCCGACACAACCAAACACTCAATGACGGCCGGCACTCAACTGCCCGAATCAGTCGCTCTGTGTCGTCGGAAACATCAGCGACTTGACTGTCACCGGAATGACTTCAGTGATGCCCAGGCACTCGCCGATATCGATGTAATCGAGATCGCCCACTTCGATACCGTCAACGGCAATGATGTCGCGCATCACTTTAAATTCGTCGCGAAGCATGCCGCCGAGCGATTTGGCGATGTCGAGGTCTAGGGTCAGGTAGAGCGGACATTTTGGATCATCGGACTCTTTAAGAACTTCGACTATGCCCTCGGCAATGCGCCGGACCGATTGATAGTCCGGCACGCCACTCACGCTCAACGACAGCGCCAAGCCGGAGGTAAAGCACGGCAAGTCGAATTTGCGCAACGACTGCTTCAGCGCTTCGCTCACCGATTCGCCCTCGCGAATGGGTGCTTGAACAACCTTTAGACCGTGAACCGGCAGCGCCTTTTCGTTGGAGACATAACTGGTGTTGCCGCTCGCCTGAATCGTATATTCGCCGGCGCCAATGACGGTGGCGCGAATGCCTTCGAGGGGCTCGCGCAGGATGTCGTTCGGGAGTTTCTTAAGATATTCACGCATATTCTTTCCGAGTACCGGGCCGATGTCGCCGTAGGCCTTGGGGTCGCGATTGTAAACATGTTCGGAGACTCCGCCGGAAAAAACGATGTGCTGCACCTGCTTGAAGCCTTTGTAGTTCACGAAGGGAGGCGTCACCATGAGCGACCTTGCCATCGACGAGTTGGGTCCTTCTTCGATGATCTCAAAAAGGATTTTCGCCATATAGGCGCCGAAGTCTTCTTTCATCTTGTCGGTGATCTTCTGACCGAGCTCAACGCTATGCCCCATTTGCTTCATCATCTTGCGACCCGGATCTTCGATGCGAGTAATCGTGTCCTTCTCGTCGAAGGCAATCAGGCGCGCACCAACACTGATCGAAGCCGTTTGTGTCACCACACCGTCCTCCACCAAAGAAAATTTCGTTGTGCCGCCGCCCATATCGACGTTGAGCACGGTTTTGTGTTCCGCTTTCGACAGATCGACCGCGCCGCAACCATAGGCCGCTAGAAGAGCCTCGTGGTTATGGCCGGCGGCCGCACAAATAAACTTGCCGGAGTATTTGGCGAAATTTTCGACGATCGGTTGTGCGTTCTCTTTTTTTAAGGCCTCCCCGGTAATAATCACCGCGCCGGTATCGATATCCTCGGGAGTCAACCCCGCCTCTTGATACGCGCTTTGAATAAACGCATTGACCCTGTCGGTATCAATTTTGGTCGCCGAGAGGTAGGGCGTAAGCATGATCGGCGAGCGGTACAGCACTTCGCGATTCGTGACTCTAAACTTACCCGACAGCGACGCCCCTTCGCGCCGTAAAGTGATCAGCGAAAAAATCAGATGAGACGTCGAAGAGCCGATGTCAATGCCCACGCTCTTGAGCGAGAACATTTCCAGCCCTTCGATATCGGTGACGATCTCGTCTTCCTTGATGATAAAGTTCTCGGGATGGTCATGGTCATAGATATCGTCGTGCATGAATTTGCCTCGATCCGCCATTCTTTTCGCTCTTCATAAACAGGAATCCCCGCCCTGTGCAGCGGGGATTCCACAAAAAACCGCTTGGAAATTTTGCGCCGCTTCGGTGCTATTGTTTGCCCATCGCCTTGGACCACTCATAGTCCGGGTTGGTGTAACACTCGGGGGGCATTTCGCTTTTGATCCCGCGCTTGGCCAGTTCTTCTTCGAACTTACGGCGAATAAACGGATCTTCTCTGGGATACTCAATTTGATCCTTGGCACGGTCTTCGACCTTCTCGGCGTGACCGTGGAACTGCATGGGCGGATGGAGCGCGAGATAACGCGCCATATCGCCGCCGGCGTTAAAATGTTGATGAAACCATTTGTCGGGCGGCGTGATCATGCTGCACTCGTGCCAAGGACAAACGATCTTTTCTTTGCCTTCTTGCCACATGATGGAGTAGCCTTCGCCCGCCGGAATGATGATCGCACGCCCGGGACCATGCCGATGCGCTTTCTTGTACGTTTTCGGCGCGAACACCGACATATGAGCCGTCAGCTCGGAATTGGGAAACTGCATAAAGACGCTCTTGCCGCCGGCGCCGCGCCGCTCGTTGGCATCGAGCTTGTTCCAGGCGCGCATGTCGGGGAAAAAATTGCCGTACCAAAAAGCGCGCATGCCCAAGCCCTCATCGGCGTCCTTGGCTTGCACCATCTTCGCTTCGGAGTAAAAATCACCGTCGGTGACCGTGTTTTTCGGCTCGTAGGGGTTGTTGAAATACATGTCGGGTTCCGGCAGCGCCGACATCGCCATCGGCATGTAGCTGTAATGGAACAGCCGGACCGGCTTATCGCCCTGCATATTGCTGAAGACATGCCAGTGATTGCGCGGCACTAAATACATCGAGTGCTCTTGCCACTCGAAGTTTTTCTTTGGCTTGCCTTCGTCGGCCCACACGGTTGTGAGCCCGCGGCCGGACAAGACATAGACGATTTCGTCGAGGGCAAATTTCACCGGCGGTAACGATTTGCCGGGAGGAATCTCGGAGACCCGCGAGGCACTCACGCCTTCTTGGCCGAGCAGCTGGATAAATGCGGATTTGCAGCCGCGCTCTTCCCACCATTCCAGCTCAATCGTGCGTAAGTCTTCGATGAAGTAGCCCCGGTGAATCGGAATTCCCTTCGATTTCATCCAACGGTCGTAGGTAAATTCCTTGCTCCACATCGTCACGACGGGTTCTTGTTTGGCGGCATCGGACATAAATCGTTCCTCCCTTGTCTCTTACTTTTATCGCCTTGCTTCTTTACTGGCAACCTGAAGCCGGATGAGCGACCGTTGCAGCGCATGCTCGGCCGGCTTAAAGCTTTGGTCCTCGTAGTTAACTTCGCTGAGGATTTTTTCCGCCTGTTCTTTGGCGCCCTGGGCGCGTGCCACGTCGATTTCCCAAGGAAATTCGGCGGCGGTCGCCAGCACGGTCATCACGTTGTCCAAAACCTCGGCATAACCGCCGGCAATCGCAATGAATTGCTTGTTCGGCCCCTGTTTGTAGCTCAACTCACCAGGCACGAGGGTGGATAGAAAATCAATATGGTTGGGCAACACGCCAAACTCGCCCAACTCACCCACGGCGGTCACCTCATCGACTTCCTCGTCGAAAACCAGCCGGGTCGGCGTTACCACTCTGAGCCTGATTTTGTCTGCCATGGTATTCAATGAATCGCTAAACTCGTAGGGGCGCAGCATGCTGCGCCCCTACTTTGGCGGCCGGTTCTCTGTGCCTGATGCCTGCTCAGTTGGCCGCCATCTTTTTGGCTTTCTCGATGGCCTGTTCGATCGTGCCGACCATGTAGAAAGCCTGTTCCGGAATATCGTCGTGCTTGCCGTCGACAATCTCTTTGAAGCCGCGGATGGTGTCTTTTAACTCCACGTAGGCCCCCGGAGTTCCGGTGAACGCCTCTGCGACGTGAAAGGGTTGCGACAGAAACCTTTGAATCTTGCGTGCGCGCGCCACCGTCATGCGATCTTCTTCGGAAAGTTCATCCATCCCGAGAATGGCAATGATATCCTGCAAGTCCTTATACCGCTGTAAAATCACCTGCACCTGACGGGCGACCTCGTAATGCTCGGCGCCGACGATTAACGGGTCGAGAATGCGCGAAGTCGAATCGAGTGGATCCACCGCCGGATAAATTCCCAGCTCGGCGATCTGCCGCGACAGAACCGTGGTCGCGTCCAAATGCGCGAACGTCGTCGCCGGCGCCGGGTCAGTCAAGTCGTCGGCGGGAACGTAAATCGCCTGCACGGAGGTAATCGAACCTTTTCGCGTCGTCGTGATTCGTTCTTGCAGCTCGCCCAAGTCGGTCGCCAACGTCGGCTGGTAACCGACCGCGGAAGGCATGCGGCCGAGCAAGGTCGATACTTCCGAGTTCGCCTGGGTAAAACGGAAGATGTTGTCTAAGAACAAAAGCACGTCGCGGCCTTCGTCATCACGGAAATATTCGGCGAGCGTGAGCGCCGTCAAGGCGACGCGCGCGCGCGCGCCGGGCGGCTCGTTCATCTGGCCGTAAACTAAAGAAGCTTTGTTAATAACGCCCGACTCTTTCATTTCCAGCCACAAGTCGTTGCCTTCGCGGGTGCGCTCGCCGACGCCGCCGAAGACCGAAAAACCGCCGTGCTTCATGGCCACGTTGTTGATGAGCTCCATGAGAATAACCGTCTTGCCGACCCCGGCTCCGCCGAACAGGCCAACTTTGCCGCCGCGCGCATAAGGCGCGAGCAGATCGACGACTTTGATGCCGGTCTCGAGGGCTTGAACCTTGGTTTCCTGATCGACGAATTCCGGCGTTGGGCGATGGATCGGATAGCTTTTCTTGGCGTTGACCGGACCCATTTCATCGACCGGCTCGCCGATGACATTGAGCACGCGCCCGAGCGTCTCTTCGCCCACGGGCACGGTAATGCCGGTGCCGGTATCCATCACGTCGAGGCCGCGCACCAGACCTTCGGTGGTATCCATAGCGACGCACCGCACCGTGCTTTCACCCAAGTGTTGCGCCACCTCCAAAACCAGGTTCCACGGCTGGTCGTCAATCGCCGCGTTGGATACTTTCAACGCGTTGTAAATAGGCGGCAGGGCGGCATCGGAAAACTCAACATCGACGACCGCGCCGAGAACCTGGGTAATTTTCCCCATGCCCATAACTTCAAACCTCCAACGTGCTACTTCAACGCTTCCGCGGTGCCGATAATTTCCATCAGCTCGCGGGTGATCGACGCCTGGCGCGCCCGGTTCATCTGCAGAGTCAAACTCCCGATCATCTTCGAGGCATTGCTGGTGGCCGAATCCATCGCGGTCATGCGTGCGCCGTGCTCGCTCGCAATCGCTTCCAAAAGCGCCCGTTGGATCGCCACGTCGGTAATTCTCGGCAAGAGGCTGGCCA
>JAICHC010000110.1 GCA_025922795.1 Candidatus Binatia bacterium
AAGAGTGCGAGATCGTGCTCAAGCACGCCGATGGCATTCTCATACCGGGCGGTTTTGGCGATCGCGGCAGTGAAGGCAAGATCAACGCGATCCGCTATGCCAGGGAGAACAAAGTTCCTTTTCTTGGGATCTGTCTCGGTATGCAAATGGCAGTCGTCGAGTTCGCGCGCAACGTCTGCGGCCTGCAGGGCGCCAACTCGAGCGAATTTGACTTGCAGACACCGCACCCGGTCATTCACTTGATGGCGGAGCAGAAAGCGATCGACACCAAGGGCGGCACCATGCGGTTGGGAACCTATCCCTGCGTGCTGCAGAACGAGACGCTGGCGGCGAAGCTGTACGGCAGAGAAAAGATCGACGAACGGCATCGCCATCGCTACGAGTTCAATAATAGCTATCGCTCCGAGTTTGCCGCCAAGGGCATGCTCCTCAGCGGCCTTTCGCCGGACGGTAGCTTGGTCGAGATCATTGAGCTCAAGGGACATCCTTGGTTCCTGGGCTGTCAGTTTCATCCTGAATTCAAATCCCGGCCCATGTCGAGCCACCCGCTTTTTCGTGGCTTCATCGAAGCCGCGTTGGCCAATCGGAGAGCCGTGCCGGAAATTCCCAGAATGAAAATCGTTCGCACCTGACCGCTTGTGTTGGGTTTGCCATGGCAACCAAGAAAGTCACCGTAGGGCAAGTACGCATTGGCGGTGGTTTGCCTTTCGCAGTGATCGCCGGGCCTTGCGTGATCGAAAGCAAGGAATCGGCGCTGCGCCACGCGGCGGCGCTGAAAGAGAAAGCCGATCGCGCCGGAGTGCCGTACATCTTTAAATCGTCCTATGACAAAGCAAACCGATCTTCGTTGAATTCTTTTCGCGGGCCGGGATTGGAAAAAGGCCTGGAGATCCTCGAGCAGGTCAAAACTCGCATCGGCGTGCCGATCCTGACCGACGTGCACGAAATCGAGCAGGTCCCTGCGGCCAAAGCCGTCGCCGATATCCTGCAGATTCCGGCTTTTCTGTGCAGGCAGACCGATTTTGTCCTGGCGGTAGCCAACTCCGGCAGAGTCGTCAATGTTAAAAAGGGGCAGTTTCTGGCTCCTTGGGATATGCGCAATGTTCTCGATAAAATCCTTTCCACCGGCAACGACCAGGTGCTGCTGACCGAGCGCGGCGTGTCTTTCGGCTACAATCATTTGATTTCCGACATGCGCTCGCTCGTGGTCATGCGCGAGCTCGGTTATCCGGTCGTGTTCGACGCCACTCACAGTCTTCAGCTGCCGGGCGGACTTGGCAGCGCGTCGGGCGGCGAGCGCAAGTATATTCCGGCGTTGGCGCGCGCCGCCGTGGCAGCGGGCGTCGATGCGCTGTTTATGGAAGTTCACGAGGATCCCGAACACGCTTTGAGCGACGGCCCCAATTCTCTCCCATTAAGTGACTTCGAGAGTCTCCTCAAGGTCGCCAAACAGGTCGACGCGTTGGTGAAAGAAGAAGAGGAAGGCGGTTTGGGGTGAACTCAACCGGCATTCTCAAACGCGCGGCAGACGTGTTGCGGATCGAGTCCGACGGGCTTCTTGCGCTGGTCGAACGGCTCGATGAAAGTTTCGTGCGCGCGGTTGAGTTGCTGTGTCACTGCCGCGGCAAGGTCGTCGTGACGGGTTTGGGAAAATCCGGATTGATTTGCCGCAAGATTGCCGCCACTCTTGCCAGCACCGGCACGCCAGCGTTCTTTCTCCATTCCGGCGACGGCATCCACGGCGATCTCGGCATGGTCATGAAGGGCGACGTGATCCTGGCGATATCTAACAGCGGTGAGACCGAAGAGATCTTAAAGCTGCTGCCGCATTTCAAACTCCACGGGATTAAGTTGATCGTCATGACCGGCAATGCCGATTCATCCCTCGCCAAGGCCGGTGACGTTGTCCTGAACATCCGCGTCAAAGAGGCGTGTCCACTAGGTTTGGCGCCGACGGCCAGTACCACGGCGGCGCTGGCGATGGGCGATGCCCTGGCGGTCGTGTTGCTTGAAGAGAAAGGTTTTAATGAAGAAGATTTCGCCATGCGTCATCCGGGCGGAATCCTCGGCCGGAAGTTGTTTCTTCGAGTCGAAGACCTAATGCATCACGGAGATGGGCTGCCGCTCGTGCGCCATGATACGGCGGTCAAGGACGCGCTGTTCGAGATCACTTCGAAGCGCTTAGGTGTAACAGGCGTTACCGACGCCGAAGGCAATTTAATCGGCATCATTACTGACGGTGACCTGCGCCGAGGGCTGCAGGCCCATGGCGACAGGATTCTCAGCAAGAGAAGCGACGAATTGATGAGCCTGCATCCAAAGACCATCGGCAAAGATGTCCTCGCCGCACGAGCGCTCAGTGAAATGGAAGAAAACTCGCCGCGTCCCATCACTTGTCTTTTCGTGTTAGACCACGGGAAGCCCGTCGGCGTCATTCATCTCCACGATATTCTCAAGACAGGAATCTGACCGTCCCGTGAAGCGTATTTCCACTGGCGCTCGCGAGAAGGCGAAGCAGATCGTGTTGCTGCTTCTCGACGTCGACGGGGTTCTCACCGACGGCCGTATTATCCTCGATGATCGGGGCGTGGAGACCAAGCAATTTCACGTTCGTGACGGGCAAGGCATTTCCCTGCTGATGCGCGCCGGCATCGAGGTCGGTCTGATCTCGGCGCGGTCATCGCCGAGTGTGCGCCATCGCGCCAAAGAGCTGGGGATCCGCCTGGTGCGCCAAGGCGTAGGAAACAAACTGCTTGCATACGAGGAAATTAAACGCAGCCGGCGTCTACGCAACAGTCAGATTGCCTACGTCGGCGACGATGTCATCGATCTACCCATTCTGCGAAGCGCTGGCCTGGCGGTAACCGTTGCCGATGGCTCGGCGCACCTGCGCTCGGCGGTAGATTGGGTGACCGCCGCAGGCGGCGGGCTTGGCGCGGTGCGCGAGGTTGCCGAGCTGCTTCTCAAGAGCCAGAAAAAATGGCGCGCAGTGATAGACAAACTATAGGAAAAATAAGACCATTTTGGCGCCCAAAGCAATTTCCATGCCGATTCCTTTACAGGCGTCTTGAAGAGTGCTATTTTTGCATTTTACTTGGATGCATATGCGCAAGGTAAGGCGATCGTTTCTCTTGTTGGCTATTTTGGTTTCGCTCGGTGGAGTGACTTACAAAGTGGCGGAAATCATCGGCCGCATGCAAGAACAAATCACAGCGAATCCGCTGACGGCATTGGACTATCTTCCCGAATCGACCCTTCGGATCAAGGACTTTCATCGTTCAAAAATTGAGGACGGACGCAAGGTCTGGGAGCTTTTCGGAGAGGAAGCCAGTTATTACAAAGAGCAGAAAGAAGCGGTCATCAAAAAGCCCAAGTTCTTCTATTACGACAAAGAAGGCGAGGTTGCCGAGAGCCAGGGAGACGAAGCGCGCATGTATCTGAATGACAAAGAGCTTGAGCGGATGGAGTTGCGCGGCGATATCGAGGTCTCCTTCCAGGGCTACGTGCTTAAATCCGAGGAAGCGAATTATTTGCCCGCCAAGGACCAGATCGTGCTTCCCAGCCATACCACCGTGGTCGGCGAGGGCATTGCCGTAGAAGGCTCTCGAATGGAAATCGAATTGGAGGAGAAAAAAATTCGCTTGATTCAAGCTGTCAAAACCAAAATCGAGCCTGAAAAGTTGTCCAAGAAAAAGACTATAGCTGGTTCGAGCCCGCGAGTCGGGGGATGATTATGTTTCGGATCACGCTTGCGATGGCAATTCTCTTTGGCCTCGTTACTTTTCCGGCGATGGCGATCAAGGCACCAGCCGCGGCCAAGGATAGCAAAAATTCAGCGGGATTCGAATTCAACAAAAAAGATCCGATTTACATCACCGCGGATTGGATGGAAGTCGATCAGAAAAAAAATTCCATCATGTACAAGGGTCGCGTGGTCACTATCCAAAACGATATGACCATGCGTAGCGAGACGCTCACGGCTTATTATGATCCGGAAATGAAGCAGCTAAAACAGATCGTCGCCGAGGGCAAGGTGAACGCGACGCAGGGTAATCGAGTGGCGACCGGCGATAAGGCCGTCTTCGATGATCAGGCAAAAACGGTCACGCTTACCGGAAGCCCGGTGATGCGGCAGGGCAACAGCCAAGTCAGCGGCGTCAAAGTGATATACTATATCGAGCAAGACCGGGCGATTGCCGAAGGGGATGGCAAGGTGCGCGTACGGGCAACGATATTTCCGGATGAGCTCAAGAGCCGGGAGCAAGGGGATGCCAAGAAAGAATGAGCCTCCTCAAGGCGGTGTCGGTCACGAAATCCTATGGCGGACGGCGTGTTGTTAACGGAATCAGTTTAGAAGTGAAAGGCGGCGAGGTCGTCGGATTGCTTGGCCCGAACGGCGCCGGCAAAACGACGACGTTTCACATGATGGTCGGTTTGGTTCAGCCGGACGACGGGCGGGTGGTGATGAATGAGGACGATTTAACAAGCGCACCGATTCACCAGCGGGCGCGCGCCGGAATCAGCTACTTGCCGCAAGAGTCGTCGGTTTTTCGCCGGCTGACGGTGGAAGAAAATTTGCGGGCGATACTGCAGACGCTGGACTTGGAATCGACCGAGCAGCAGGAACGCGCTAACGCGTTAATGAACATGCTTGGAGTGAGTCATTTGGCGTCTCACAAAGCCATGACGCTTTCTGGCGGTGAGCGCAGGCGGGTGGAAATCGCACGGGCCCTGGTGCTGTCGCCGTTTTTTCTGTTGCTCGATGAGCCCTTTACCGGCATCGATCCGATTGCGGTTGCCGAAATTCAGAAAATCGTGCGCCGGCTAACTAGCAGCGGGATCGGAATTCTCATCACCGATCATAATGTGAGGGAAACTCTGGGAATCTGCGACCGAGCCTACATCGTCAATGAAGGCACCGTGCTTGAAGAAGGCACACCGGAGGGCATTGCTGAGAGCGCGAAAGCGCGCAAGTTCTATTTGGGAGAAGATTTTAGGTTTTAGCTATGGCTCTTGAGATTCGTCAAGTTCAGAAACTGGCTCAGCAGCTAGTGATGACGCCGCAGCTGCAGCAAGCGATCAAGCTGCTGCAACTTTCCCGGCTTGAATTGGAAGAAATGGTCTTGAAAGAGCTGCAGGAGAATCCCGCGCTCGAAGAAGGCCAGGCGGAAGAGAGCGAGGGCAGCAGCGAGCCACCGCGCAGTGACTTACCGGAAGCCATCCCCGGGGTGGAAACCGGCGAAGCGGTGCTCAACCGGGAGATGTCCGCTGTCGATAAGATCGGCACCCTGGACTGGCAGGAGTATCTGGATACCCATTCGAATTCGATTCACGGCTCACTGACCGCCGAAGCCACGTCGGAGGACGGCGACTCACCGCCGTCGTGGGAAAACAGCCTGACCAAAAAAACCACCTTGGAGGATCATCTCATCTGGCAACTGCGCCTATCCAAGATCACCGAACGGGAGTCGGCGATCGGACTCCATATTATCCAAAATCTCGATGAAAACGGCTATCTGGCGCTCAGCAGCGAAGAAATCTGCAATGCCACCGAGAGCCAACCCGACGAGTTTGAAGCGGTGCTGAAGCGCATCCAGTTTTTCGACCCGGTCGGGGTTGCAGCGCGCGACCTGCGCGAGTGTTTATTGGTCCAGCTGGAAAATCTTCACCTCAGCGACAGCCTGGCGGCGAAGATCGTCGCCAACCATTTGAACTTTCTCGAGTCCAAAAGGTACGAAAAACTAGCCAAGGACTTAAACGTCACCATCGACGAAATCGCCGAAGCGGCGCACATGATCGCATCCCTGGAACCCAAGCCTTCACGTGGCTACGAGCAGGATGAAGTGCGCACGGTCTTACCGGATGTTTTCGTCGAAAAGGTCGGCGACGAATTCCTGATCTATTTGAACGATGACGGCGTGCCGCGGCTGCGCGTCAGCTCGCTTTATCGGCGGATGGCGGGTCAAGAGGGAGTGGCGGAGGAACAGGCGCGGCAGTATTTGCAGGAGAAGGTGCGCGCCGCGACATGGTTGATCAAGAGTATCCAGCAACGTCAGCAAACACTGTTCAGAGTGACCCAAAGCATCTTTAAGTTTCAGCAGGAATTCCTGGACTTCGGCGTTAGCCATCTCAAACCGATGGTGCTGCGCGACGTGGCCGAAGACATCCACATGCACGAATCCACCGTCAGCCGCGCCACGGCCAATAAATACGTGCACACGCCGCAGGGTCTTTTCGAGCTCAAGTTCTTTTTTCAGAGCGGTCTCAAGGGCGGCAACGGCGAAGATGTTGCGAGCGAGAGCGTCAAGGAGAAAATCCGCGGCATCATCGGCGCTGAAGATCCGCGCAAGCCGTACAGCGATCAGCACATCGCCGCCATGCTGTCGACCGATTCCATCGATATCGCCCGGCGAACGGTGGCCAAGTATCGCGAAGCGATGGGCATTCTGCCTTCGTCGAAACGCCGCCAACCGTTCCTGCGCAGATGACTTCACGGACAACCGCCGTCGATGAGCGATCTCGAGGCGCGCAAGTCCAACTCGCCGGCCAAAGCCGATCCATTCCTTAATCAGAAAAGAAAAAAGGTCGAGGCGTGAAAATTACCGATTTTCTAAACGCTCAATCCGTTATCCCGGCGCTCGAGGGCCGTGAGAAAAGTGCTGCTCTCGAGGAGATGGCCGGTTTATTGGCGTCTTGTCATCCCCGTTTAACCCAGAAAAAAGTTCTCGACGTGCTGGTCGCCCGCGAAAAAATCAGCACGACGGCGATCGGCGAGGGTGTAGCGATCCCGCACGGCAAACTCGCCGGAGTCGACCGGGTTCTGGGAGTTTTCGCGCGCAGTCCTGAAGGCGTCGAATTCGCTTCTCTGGACGGCGAGCCGACCCATTTGTTCTTTGCCTTGATCGCACCGGAGAATGCCGCCGCCGATCACTTGAAGGCGTTGGCGCGCATTTCCCGACTGCTGAAAGACCAGGGCTTCCGGCGCCGCTTGATGGCCGCGAATACCCAGCAAGAGCTTTACGCAATTATTGCCGAAGAGGACGATCAATTCTAAGTCTCTATGGCCGACGGCTTGGACATCATGGTGATCACGGGTCTCTCCGGGTCCGGCAAAAGCTTCGCCATCCGCGCGTTCGAAGACAATGGTTTTTTTTGCGTCGACAATTTCCCCGCTCTGCTCATTCCTAAGCTGATCGATCTCTGTCAGGGCTACCAGGAGGAAATTCGCCGCATCGCCTTAGGAGTCGACCTGCGCGGCGGCCGGTTTTTGCGAGCACTGCCCCAGGTGCTATCCGATTTGCGCGCCGCGGGTCATCATGTGCAGGTGTTATTCTTCGACGCGTCGGATGACGTGTTGATCAGGCGCTTCAGTGAAACCCGCCGGCCCCATCCCCAGGCCGGGCAGGAATCGATCCAAGAAGGTATTTCGCGTGAAAGAAAGGCCCTCGAGTCGATCCGCGCTTTGGCCGATAAAGTCGTCGACACCAGCAACTTCACCGTGCACGATCTCAAGCGCGAAATGGAGCAGCAGTTCTGCCAGGCGCCGACGGCGCGTCGCATGGCGCTATTCTTCACCTCCTTCGGCTATAAATACGGTATCCCGCACGACTCCGACATGATTCTCGACGTGCGCTTTTTGCCCAATCCGTACTTCGTCAACGAGCTCCGGCCGAAGACCGGGACGGATCCTGAGGTGCGCGATTACGTGCTGGGCAACGCTGAGACGAGGATGTTTCTCGACCGCCTCTACGCCCTTCTCGAGTTCACT
>JAICHC010000111.1 GCA_025922795.1 Candidatus Binatia bacterium
CGGTCGCTGCGCAGTGTGTCCCTCGATGTCGGGCGCTGCCTTTCGCTCCTTGCGATGTCCGCGCCGCAGGGAGTATTTCTGGAGCTGGGCAGCAGCGGCGGATATTCCACCCTGTGGCTGTCGCTGGCCGCTCGTGCGCGAAGGGTGATGTTGACGACGGTCGAGGTCGATGAAAAGAAAGTCGCTTTAGCCCGAGAGAACATCTCCCGCGCCGGAGCGGAAGGTTCGGTCCAAGCCGTTCATGGCGATGCTCTCGACTACACCACCCGTTTTGAGGAGATCGCGTTTTGCTTCTCCGATCTTCAACCCCCGGAGCTCAACGCCAAGATCTACGAGAAAGCCGTCCCCCGTCTCGTGCCCGGTGGATTGCTCGTCATCGATAACGTAACTTCTCCCCGTCTCCAGACGGAGCTTTTGGACCGCGCCGAAAATGATCCGCGAGTAGACTGCGTGCTCTTGCCGTTTCCAAAAGGTGATCTCATCTGCCGGAGGATTTAACTCTGTTTGCCGGTGCCGTAATGCCTACCCTCATCATTAACCGTCCGGGGAAACCGATGAGCGAGTTCCAAGCGGTTAAAGAGGGATGGATCGTTGAACGGTTGAACCTGTAACGTTGAACCGCGCCAAGGGGCGCCGCCTTCGAGAAGGAGCAGAGATGCTGACACCGGAAGAAAATGAGATGTTGACGCGCGTTGGTCCTGGAACGCCGGCGGGAGAATTGCTGCGCCGCTACTGGCATCCGGTCGCTATCGCGGCGGAATTACCTGAAGACAATCCGGTGAAGTTTGTCAGGATCCTCTGCGAAGATCTGGTGTTGTTTCAGACCAAAACCGGAGAACTGGGTCTCCTGGATGATCGATGTTCGCATCGCGGCGTGTCTCTATCTTATGGCAGAGTCGAGGAACGAGGCATTGCCTGCGCCTATCATGGTTGGCTCTACGATATTCAGGGTAATTGTCTTGAAACCCCGGCCGAGCCGGCGGATAGCAATTTTTGCCGGACTGTAAAGCACAAAGCTTATCCGGTTCAAAAATTGGCGGGGCTTTACTGGGCTTACCTCGGACCTCAGCCGGCGCCGGCGATTCCAAAGTACGATGTCTGGGCGCGCACCGATGGCTGGCACTGGTTGCGCGTGTTGCCGCAACTGGACTGCAACTGGCTGCAGGCGATGGAAAACTCCGTCGACACAGCCCACTTGCATATTCTGCATCAAGAGCTTGTCACCGACGGCTTTAAAGTTGAGAGCACGACCCGTGGCACCATCGACAACTTGATAAAGTTCGAGGTCGAGGAATTCGGTCACGGCCTACTCAAGCGACGGTTTTTCAAGGATGGCAAAGTGGAGGAGCATCCGCTGCTGTTTCCGACCGTCTTGCGGCAGGCCAATCGCACACAGATTCGCGTGCCCATCGACGATACCCATACTTGGATCGTTTACGTCCACTTTGTGCCGGACTCAGCGGAGCCGCGGACGAACAAAGACGATGTGCCGGTGTACCACCGCAAGCCCTTCAAGGATCCACCGGGCGTCCGTCATCCGTTCACCAGGTTTCGTCTCAACCAAGTGGATGCCCAAGATTTCATGGCGTGGGAAACCCAAGGGCCGATACTCGACCGCACTCGTGAACGGCTCGCGGCTTCGGACCGCGGCATTGTGATGTATCGGGACATGCTGCGGCGTGAGATTAAGAAAGTGGAACAGGGCTTGGACCCGATGAATGTTTTTCGTGAGCCGAACCACGCGATCATCGATACCAAACTGGATGAATCCCTGCACGTGGGAAGAGCGGGCTCGGTTACCTATCACGTGCCGCCAAAGCAGTGATTAGGTTACGCGGCCACCAAAAAAAACAATTTTGGAATGCGAGAATTAACCGCAAAGAGCGCACAGTTGACCGGAGGGTAAAATGAAACGCCTTAGCCGTTGGCTCGGATTCGGTTTTTGGACGCTTATCCTCTTGTTCCCGAAGGACGGCAGCACCCAGGCGCCTTATTACAAGGGGAAAACCATTAACGTCATCGAAGGAAACAGTCCGGGAGGTACCGCCGACTTAAGAACTAAAACGATCGTGTCGTTTCTGCAAAAGTACATTCCCGGAAATCCGACGATCGTTACACAATATGTGCCGGGAGCCGGGGGCCGACAGGCGGCCAGCCAGGTATTTCGCGCGGCGGCGGACGGGCTCACCATCGGCGCCACCTCGCCGGGGGTGCTCTCGAGCGCCGTCCTCGGCGCGCCCGGCGCCAACTACGATCCTTTCAAGTTTATCTATCTCGGGTCGCCTTTCAGCGAGAACAATAATATGTTTGTGACCCGAAAAGCTCTCGGCCTCGACAGCTTGGAAAAGTTGCGCGCTGCTTCGGGGCTCAGAATCGGCGCCCAATCGGTGGGCCATGTACAGTTCATTCGCGGACGGCTGATGGCGTGGCTTTTGGATCTCAAAGATCCGCGCTTTGTCGTCGGCTACTCAGGAACCGAGCTGGACATAGCTGTGGAGCGAGGGGAAGTCGATGCGCGAGCGGCAGCGCTGGACACGCGGGTGCTGTCAGAGTCCTACAGAAATACCGTCGATTTCCATGCCATAATCGAGATTCCCAAAGGACATCGTCCCCCGCAATTTGCCCATTTGCCTGAAATCGAAGCGTTTGTGCGGTCCGACATCGAACGCCGACTCATGGCCATGGCGCGGATTTTTTGGGGCGTCGGAACGCTCAAGTATCTGCCGCCGGGCACGCCGGAGAAATTCGCCGAGATACTCAGGCAAGCCTTTCGCGATTCTTACAAAGATCGCCAATTTCACGAACAATACAAAAAGGTTCTTGGACTTTATCCGACGCCACTGATGCCGGAGGAACAGCAGAAACTTGTTGCGGAGCTGCCGCGGGATAGTGAGGTCATCAAAGTTTTCAAGACCATCGCTGGAATCGATCCCCTTCCACCACGCAAGTAAGCAACCGGATACCAGCTTATCTTCTTGTCGGTAAAGCGAGAGTTTCTCTAATCGATTGAAACTGTTTCGACGTGGAACGATTGGAACTTTGGCACGTTTGAAACTGACTTGGTTTGCATAGGAGGTGCATATGGCTCTGGTACGGTGCGTCACGGAAATGGGGATGGGAGTGGATGTTCACGGATTGGACTACACCGCTGCCGCTAAACGCGCGGTGTTCGATGCGATTCATCACAGCAGTTTGGGATTTCCGCGGCTGATCGGCAAGACCGCCGACGATATGCGGGTCGATGTCACCATCGGCGTGCCGAAGCCCGAGGCGGTGGACAAGAAGGCCGTGCTGGAAACGTTGCCGCACGGCGGCGGGCACATCAACGTGGTCCAAGGCGGATTGCAGGTGCTTAATGAAAAAGGCGACGACGGTTGGCTGATCGCCAACGCCATCATCGTCGTCAGCCTGGACGACGGCAAATAGCGGGCCGCAAGCGGCGGTTCGAAGTTCAAAGTTCGAAGTGATCTGCACGAAAAAAAACCCGAAGCGTATCACAAGGTGCTACGTCGCAGAGTTCGGAGTATGTCTGAACTTATTAAGAAGTTCCCGAATTCCGGAAGAGCGGAAGGTGCCTTTTTTGTTGACAGTCGCGGTTCTGGTTGCCCGCATCATGCAATCGTTGGTGCACGTATGCTTCGTTCAGAGAACCCCTGCCGCGCGGCGGTGTCCTGGGAAAACGTAAAAGCGCGCGGTGGTAACCAACGGTATACCCCGACGGTAGCGAGCAGCAAAACCTGGATCCTGCTGAGCCCGTCGGAGTGAAAGCGCATAACCTCCTCGACATTTTGGAGCCACCCCATGTTCGCTAACGTTATTTTCCGGCAGTTGTTCGACGTTGCTTCGTCGACCTACACCTACGTGGTGGGCGACCCGCAAAGCCTCGAGGCCGTGATCATCGACACCGTCTTCGAGCAGCACTTCCGCGATCGCGCTCTCGTTGAGGAACTCGGGCTGAAGCTGTTCGCCGTGCTCGACACGCACTGCCACGCCGACCACGTGACCGGCGCGTGGTTGATGCAACAGGCGACCGGCTGCCGGATCGGCATTTCGAAGCGCTACGGCGACGCTGTGCAGGGGGCGGACCTGCGGTTCGATCGCGGCGACCAGGTCCCCATCGGCGAGCGCTATCTGGAAGTGCGCGCTACCCCCGGCCACACCGACGGATGCGTCACTTACGTGACCGACGACCACCGTATGGCGTTCACCGGCGACTGTCTGCTGATCCGCGGCGCCGGCCGCTGCGATTTCCAGCAGGGCAACGCCGGCACCCTGTACCGCTCGATCACCGAGCAGATCTTCAGCCTGCCGGACGACTGCCTGATCTTTCCCGGCCATGATTACAGCGGGCGCACCATGTCTTCGGTCGGCGAGGAGCGCGCGCATAATCCGCGCATCGGCGGGCAGGCCGACGAGCGCGACTTTGTCGGCTTCATGGAAAACCTAAATCTTCCGCACCCCAAGCAGATTGACGTCGCCGTGCCGGCGAACCTGCGCTGTGGCAAGCCACAGGACGAGAAAGTGCCACGGCCCGCAGACTGGGGTCCGGTGCGAAGGAGCTACGCGGGGCTGCTCGAGATCGACCCGGAGTGGGTCGCCGAGCACCTCGCGGAAGTCCACGTGCTCGACGTGCGCCAACCCGAAGAGCTGGCGGAGAAGCTGGGCCAGATCGCCACGGCCCAATGCGTCCCGTTGAACGAATTGAAAGATCGCCTGTCCGAAATTCCCAGGGACAAGCCGGTGATTCCCGTGTGCCACGCGGGTATGCGTTCCGGCCAGGCCACGGTCATCCTACGAGACGCCGGCTTTCCCCGGGTCGCCAACCTCCATGGCGGCATGCTTTTGTGGCAGCAGATGGGGCTGCCGGTTCGACGCGGCACAAGCCCTCTAGCGAAGTAGAGAAATTCAGCTCGACAGCAGAGAGTGATCGCTAGCTAGTGAAATAGCATGATCAGCGATCTCCGGCAGCAACAGGGCGGATCGGACTCCTATCAGTTGGCCGCCTTATGCGCGATCGTGCGACCCCGGGGAAAAATTTTATCCTGCGGCAGGTGTTTCCCTGGAAAGACCAGGGGTCCGTTCTGCTTGTGAGCGTCGCATGCTGTCGGCAACCCTACTGCTTGCGCGACTCACGTCTTGAATCTTTGAATGCTCAAACGACTGATATCGATCCTGCTTTCCCCGTCAACGGCGAGTTCCGCAATAACTTCACCAATAGCCGCCGAGTGTTTAAATCCATGGCCCGAACAAGGCGACGCAATTATGATTCGATCGCTATCAGGATGGACGTCGATAACGAAGTTTGCGTCCGGCGTTGTCGTGTAAAGACAAGTCACTGCCGATTCGCATTGATCAGAAAGCCCGGGCAACCGCCCTCGTATGTAGTCGGAGTACGCGGATTGTTTTTCTGCGTCGCTGACGGCTCCAGCGACTTCATCGGGAGCTGTGACGACGTCGTACTGTTCACTCGCCATTTTAATCGTCTTGCCATCAAAGGAGGGAAAACCATAAAACCCGAAAACCGGGCCCTTCCCAAAGATCCAGATAAAAATCGGGAACTGTCCGGGTAAAAACTTCGATCGCGAATGATCCCGAATAAAAAACCAGTACATCACCTGACGATATACTTTGAAGAATCCGCGATAGGCAGGCGGCACAAATTCCGAAATCCAAGCGCCGGCGGTGACCACCACCTTCTCCGCCGCATAAACCGCGCGGCTGGTTCGAAGGGTTACTTCAGAGTTACCGTTGGGAGCAATAGACGTGACTTTTTCCTCGGTTTGGATGATCGCGCCGTATTTACGCGCGAGATCCAACTGCGCTTCGACACACAGTTCCGGACGCAAAAATCCGGTGCCGTATTCGAAGTATCCGCGCTCGTTTGTTACAGAGAACTGAGGGTAGCGCTTTTTAACAGCTTGTGTATCGAGGATCTCATGTCTGATGTTGAATTTTTGAGCGCAGCTCACTGCCTGATCCAAGAAGTTGCGCCGCCCATGCGTCACGGCCTCGCTTTGTTGGCTTTCGAGTGTGAGACCGCCGGTAATCGTGAGTAGCTCCGTTCCCGTTTCTTTCTCGATTTCACGGAATAACTCATACGAACGCAGCACTAAAGGCACATAATGTTCGCCTTCTCCGATCGCCTGGCGAATGATACGGCTCTCGCCGTGCGTCGAGCCGTAATGATGAGGCGGCGAGAACTGGTCGATACCGAGGACCGTCTTACCGCGCTTGGCCAATTGGTAAATGGCCGCGCTTCCCATCGCACCCAAACCGACCACAATTGCGTCAAACTTGTCTTTCACCTACAAAAAACCTTAAGTCACCCAGCTACGGCAAGCTGTACAACGTGAGCACGTCGGGCTCAAGCTGTCATCTCCGACAGCAAGGCCATAGGTGCAATCGTCGAGGAAATATGCGATGCCTGACCGTGAGCAAAACGGCTAGCTTCAAGCGTCCGAAGCAATCGAACCGCCGCGCAGACCGGCAAATGAAATTTTACTACTAAGGAGTTCGTTAGTTAGTAGACATAATGGGGCTAAGCGGCGAGTCGTGGAAAAGCGCAGGCACCAGGACTCAAAGGACGCTTTCGCACCACGCCCAAAATTAAGCACTCGGGGCGTGGATCGGGTGCTGGCCGATGATGCCCAGACGCTTTGCCTGGGCTTGGAACGAGTCGTCCCTTCGTGTCCAATCAACCGCGTTGTCTGGATACTTATGAACTCCTTAATAATACAAACGAGGTAAACGTGCCATGACGCTCATCATCAATAACCAAGAAGTCCAGCAGGTACTCACGATGGAGGACACCATTGCGGCGCTGGAACAAAGTTATCTGCAGCTCGCCGCCGGCGAGGCGGTTTGCCGCCCGCGCATCGACATCCGCATACCGACCGGCGATCCGGCCCGGAACTACCAGTGGGGCACCATGGAGGGCGGATCGACCGCCGGTTATTTCGCGATCCGCATGAAGTCCGACATCATCTATGAAAGCAAGTACAACGGCGTGGTGACGCAGGAGAAATACTGCATGCGGCCCGGCCTTTATTGCGGCCTGATCCTGCTGACATCGATCGAGAACGGCGAGTTGCTGGCCTTCATCAACGACGGCTACTTGCAACACATGCGAGTCGGCGCCGATGGCGGCATCGGCGTGAAGTACCTTGCGAACCGGGACGCGGAGGTGGTCGGCATGCTGGGCTCCGGCGGCATGGCGCGCACCCACATGGAGGCGTTCACGCGCGTGCGCAAGATCGAGAAGCTGCAGGTGTTCAGCCCGACGCGCGAGAACCGCGAGCGCTTCGGCCGCGAGATGGCGGCCCAATACAACATCGAGGTAAAGGTGTGCAATCGCCCCGAAGACGTCTACAAGGGCGCCCACATCCTGGCGGCTGTCACCGACTCCGCGCTCGAAGTGACCGACGGCGCTCTGCTCGAGAAGGGCACCCACATCGTCGTGGTCGGCGGCAGCGGCAAGCCGGACGCCGAGAGCCTGAAGCGGGTCGATGTCTACCTTCGGTTCGGCGACACGCCTGCGCCGGTCGGTCATCCCGAACTCGCCACCGACGCTGAGCACATCGGCTATGAGGCGCGCCCGCAGCAAGCCAAGTACGGCGACGGCCGGCGTGCCCGCCGCAAGCACGGCAACTCACTGCCGGACCGGAGAGTCACTCTCGCCGACGTGGTGTCAGGCAAGCTGAAGGGACGCACCTCACCGGACCAGATCACCTATTCGGAACGCGGCAATCTGCAGGGC
>JAICHC010000112.1 GCA_025922795.1 Candidatus Binatia bacterium
CTGCCGCTTTATGTCACACAACTCGGCGGATCGCCTGTCGTTGTCGGCATCGTGCTTGCCTGCTTCGCCGTGGCCAGCGTCATCGTTCGGCCGGTCGTCGGCCATTGGGCCGATCGCTGGAGCGAGGCGGGGGTGATGATCTCCGGTTTGGTTTTTCAGGCGACGACGATTTTTCTTTGTTTCATTCCCTTTGTCCCGGCCGCGGCACTAGCCAATGGTTTACGCGGCATCGGCTGGGCCGGACTCAATACCGGTGGCTATTCGCTGCTCGCGCGTATCGCCCCGGAAGCCAAGCGCGGGGCAGCCTCGGGACTTTATAGCGGAGTGCAGAGCTCGGCACAGATCTTGTTTCCACCCCTCGCTCTCTGGCTCCTCTATGCTTCTTTCGGCGGTTATGGCTTGGTGTTTACCGTCACGGCTATATTCTCACTCGCCGGTGCGGTAACCGGGCTTATGATGTCGCCGTCGGCGTCGCGCCCGAAGCGGCTTGAAAGCGTCGGCGATGAGACCCGGTGGTGGCGCGAGATCTTCCGTTTTATCGAACCGGAAATTCTGTTGCCGTCGGTACTGCTTTTGTTGCTCAATCTTTCGTTGCCCGCAATCACCAACTTCATCATCCTCTACGCGCGTGAGCTCGATATCGATAATTTCGGCGCCTACTTCGTGGTCATCGGCGCCACCAGCATGTTGGGGCGGCCGCTACTCGGCCGCCTGTCCGATGTCATCGGCCGCCCGCGCTCCATCGCAACCGGCTTTGTCCTTCAGGTGACAGGGCTGCTGCTCATCACGATGGTGTCGAATCTCATCGGCGTGATCTTTTGCGGTGTCCTGTACATGCTCGGTAATGCCATCGGCAGCTCGACGACGTTGGCCCTCGCCGTAGAGCGCGCCGACCCAAAACGCCGCGGCAAACAAATGGCGACTTTTTCCGTCGCCTATCCGTTGAGCTATGGTGTGGGATCGTTGATCATCGGCAGCGCCGTCGAGATCGCCGGTTACACCGGCATGTTTCTAACCTTAACCGCTTTACAAGCCGCCGGGCTGTTTTTCGCTCTCCTGAACGCAACCAGGCTAACAAGCCACGCGGGTTGATCAACGGACTCATTTGGCTCTTGTTGGGTTTCGCCGGATGCGATAAGCCTTTGCAGGCTGATGAAAAAGACCGATAAATGCCATTCGTAGGGCAAACGATAACAAAGGAGATTGCCGCCATGACAATTCGATTTCGCTCACTGATCTTTCTTGCGTTGCTGTTCTCATGGGCGTGGCCTAGCCGGACCGTCGAGGCAAGAAGTTACATCGCCTATATTTCGGACTCGACCAATTCGTCGGTCATCTACTGGATCGCCAAAGAGGCTGGCATCTTCAAGAAACATGGCCTCGACCTGGACACTATTTTCATCAACGGCAGCGTGCGCGGGATTCAGAGCCTGATTGCCGGCGATCTGGGCTACACTGGAGCGGTGGGAACGGCGGTGATCAATGCCAAACTTGCCGGCGGCGACGTCGCAATCATTCAAAGCCAGATGAACACCTTACCCTACTTCATCATCGGCAATGCGAGCATCAAATCGCCTGAAGGTCTTAAAGGAAAATCGGCGGCAGTCCACATTCCCGGCACGTCGGCCGATTTCGCTTTGCGGCTCGCGCTCGCGAAAGCAGGCGTCAACTACAGGGACATCAAAGCGATCACGGTCGGCGGCGCACCGGCCCGATTGGCCGCCGTTACGCAGGGCCAGACCGATTTCACCGTGGTCACCGACGGCGAAAGAATTCAGGCGGAGAAAATGGGCCAACGGGTCATTATCGACATGGCGAAGCTGAACGTGCCGTTTCAGTTCAACTGCACCGTCACCACGCGCAGAAAAATCCGCGAGAACCCCGACGAAGTTCGCCGCGTGGTCTGGTCGATGGCGGAATCGATTCACTTTTTCAAGACCCGCAAGGACGAATCGATCAAGATCATGCAAAAGTACACCCGCGGTTTAGCGCGCGATGTTCTGGAAGGCGCCCACGCGGCGAATTCCGAGTTGCTCGTCGAAGACACCTACCCGACCATCGAGGGTTTAAAACAAACGCTGGAGGTTCAAGCCGTAAACGACCCGCGCGCGTCCAAGGCGAAAGCCGAAGATCTGGTCGAACTGCGTTTCGTCGAGGAGATGAAGAAAAGCGGCTTCGTCGATAAACTCTATGGGCGAAAATAGATGAACCCCTTACCCCTCACCACCGACCGTTTACTGAGGGGTGAGGGTAAGGAGAATGCTCTGTGATTGTTCCGCACGCTGAAATCGCCGACGTTGCCGCCGTGGCGGCACACTACGACGATCTCGATGATCTTTATCGCCGCGTGTGGGGAACAAGCCTCCATCACGGCTATTGGAGAGTCCCCGACGAAAGTACCGACGAAGCGGTCGGCAACCTGACTCGACTGGTCGCCCAACACGCTGTGCTGAAACCCGGAGACCGAGTCTGCGATCTCGGCTGCGGTTACGGCGCCGCGGCCCTCATGTGGTACCGCAACTTCGGCGCCGAAGTTACGGGGATTACCATCTCCGAAAAACAATTCCGTTACGCGCAATCGACCGCGGCCGGGATTTCGCCAATTCAATTCGTTCTCGGCAATGCCGCCGACACTGGTTTGCCCGCGGAGTCATTTGACGCGGTCACGGCCATGGAAAGCTCGGAGCATATGCCGGACAAAGCACAATTCTTCGCCGAAGCGCATCGTCTTTTGCGCCCGGGTGGACGTTGCATCGTGGTCGCCTGGCTCAGCCGCGAAGCTCCCGGCACATGGGAGTCGAAGCATCTGCTCGCACCGATCTGTACTGAAGGCCGCTTGCCCGGCATGGCATCGATGAAAGAATATCGAGACTTGCTCGAAGACGCCGGATTTCGCCATCTGAGTTTTGTGGATTTGACACGAAATGTAAAAAAAACCTGGAATGTCTGTGCGCTTCGTGTCATTGCTCGTTTTTTTCAAGATGCATCATTCCGCCGGGTTCTTTTTGACCGTCGATTGGCCAATCGAATCTTCGCCAAGACTGTCTTCCGCATTTGGCTGGCGTATCAAATTGGCGCCATGCGCCTCGGCCTATTCGTTGCGCAAAAGTAGCTGGAGTACTAAACGGTCAAGCCATGAAATTCGGTATTTTCATTTTCGGCGACAATCATCCGCAGCTCGGCCGCTCCAATCAGACCTATTACGACGAGGTCTTGACCCTAGGCGACTGGGCCGAGGAGTTGGGCTTCGACTCTTTCTGGCTCGGCGAGCATCACTTCTATTGGTACGGCACCTGCGTCTCGCCGCCGATGATCATTGCGGCTTTGGGCCAGCGCACCAAACGAATCCGGCTGGGTCCCGCGGTCAGTGTTTTACCCTTGCATCATCCGCTTCTTGTGGCCGAGGAATACGCGCTGGCCGACAATCTCTGCGGCGGCCGGCTGAATTTCGCCATCGGCAGCGGCTTTTCGCCGGTCGAATACAAAATGTTCGGCATGACGATGGAGGAAGCGAGAGAAAAATATTGGGAAACGTTCGACGTCATTTTAAAGGCCTGGACGCAGGACGAATTTTCCCATCGGGGAAAGCATTATCAGATCGAGAATGGTTCGGTGTATATGAAGCCGGTGCAAAAACCCTTGCCGCCGACGTGGATCGCCGCGTCGAGCGATGAGACCCTGCTCCGGGCCGGAGAGATGGGGTTCCCGATTATGGGGATTCCGTTCGTGCGCTCGACCTCACTGATAGAGGTCGAGGAAAAAAACCGACTGTTCATGGATTCGTTTGTTCGTGCCGGCCATAAGAAAAAACCGGACATCATGGTTGCCTTGCATGTTTATCTTCACGACAGCGAACAGGAGGCGGTCAAGTCGGCCCGCCCCTGCTTCGAGCGCGTCGTTGACTATCTAAAAAAATACCGGCGACCGGGCGCAAGAGTGCCGGATTTCGATACCATCAAAAAAGACCGACTCGCCCTCTTTACCGATCCCGGGGACGCCTGCGAAATCTTTCGCGAATATGAAAAGACCGGCGTCACCCATGTGATCTGCATGGTCAACTTCGGCGGCGTGCCTATGACCGAGGTCCGCCGGACACTCGAGCTCATGTCCACGAGAGTGTTCCCACATTTTCGCTGACGATCCTGCAGGTCCTCAGGCAATTCAATCCGGCGCTCCTTTGCGCTATAAAACCACTCATGATTGAAGTTCGTTTTGTCGATACCACCCTCCGCGACGGCCAGCAGAGCCTTTGGGCCTACAACATGCGCACGGGCATGATGGTGCCGGTTGCCGCACAACTGGACCAAGCCGGATTCGAAGCCATCGAGCTCGGCGGCCCGGTGGAGATGCCGAAATGCGTGAAAGAATTGCGCGAAGATCCATGGGAGCGTTATCGCCGGATCATTCCGAAGTTCAAGAATACCCCGCTCCGGCTCATTCATGGCACGCGCAGCGGCTTCGCGATTTATCCAGAGGCGCTGCATCAGCTTTACGACACCTGTATGGCCAACGTCGGTGTCACCGAAGTGCGCATCTCGGATTCATGGAATGATCCGGCCGACTGGGCATGGCGCGTCAAGCAAGCCAAGAACGCCGGCCTGAAACCGATCATCAATTTGATTTATACCGTCTCGCCCCGGCATACCGACGAATATTTCGCAGCTAAGATTCGCGAAGCTCTTGCCCTGGACGTTTACCGCGTCATTTTCAAAGATCCCGGCGGGATCTTGACTCCCGAGAGGACCAAGACCGTTGTGCCTGCGGTGCTTGCGGCCGCGGACGGTAAGACGGTTGAATTGCACACCCATTGCACGACCGGCCTCGGCACGCTCTGCTGCCTCGAAGCGATCAAGGCGGGCATGACGAACATCAACGCGGCAATTCCCCCGCTCGCCGACGGTTCGTCCAATCCGTCGGTGTTCAACGTCGCCATGAATGCGCGCGCCCTGGGTTACAAGACATTGCTCGATGAAGAACCCCTGCGCGACGCCGCCAGGTTTCTTACCGCCTGCGCCAAGCAGGAGAAACTGCCGATCGGCAAGACACCCGAATACGACTATGGCCAGTACGTGCATCAGATTCCCGGCGGTATGATCTCCAACTTGCGCTACCAGCTGCGCCGCGTCGGTATGGAGAACAAGCTCGATCAGACTCTGGAAGAAGCGGCGCACGTGCGCGCCGAGTTCGGCTATCCGATCATGGTGACGCCGCTGTCGCAGTTCGTCGGCAGCCAGGCCGCGATCAACGTCATCGTCGGCGAGCGCTACAGGGAAGTCACGGACCAGACCATCGAATACGCCATGGGGATCTGGGGCAAAGAGGGCGCCGCCCTCATGGATCCGAACGTAAAGGAAAAAGTTCTGAACCGGCCGCGCGCAAAAGAAATCGCCGCGCGGCCGCATCCGAGCGATTCACTTCAGGACCTGCGGCGCAAGTACGGCGGAGCCGGAGCCAGCGACGAGGAAGTCTTGCTGCGCTTTTTTAGCAGCAAGGAAGACGTCGAGCGCATGCACGCCGCCGGCCCTGCGCGCGCTTATACGTCAAACGGTAATCCGTTGCTGAATCTGGTCGCCGAGCTTTCCAAGCAAGAAAACCGTCGCAGCGTGTTCATCGAGCGCCCGGGCTTTTCCCTGCGCATGCAACGTCACAGTGTCTGACGCGGATCACCGGTGTTGTTATTTAGCCATGAAACTGCCAAGCCCCGACACGTGTAAACTCGATTCGACGGCTTGAACGTTTTGGAGCTTGAACGGCTTGAACGAGTGATTTATCCGAGGTAACCCGTGGCACGAGTCCCGCTGCTCGAAGAAACCGAACATCCCGATTTGGCCGAATCGATCGCCAGAATCAAAGGCGCCCGCGGCGGCCGGTTGATCAATATCTACCGTCTCATGCTGCACAGCCCGGCTTTGGCCAATGCTTGGTTCGAGTTGAATCAGGCCGTGCGCTACGGCACGGAGATCGACGGGCAAAGCCGCGAGCTCGCGGTGATTCGCGTCGCGATCTTGAACGACGTCGAATACGTCCAACGCGCCCACGGCCCCGCCTACGCTCTCAAAGAAGGATTGACGCCGGAACAAGTAAGCGCCATTGCGAACTGGGAACCGTCGAAACTGTTCAGCGCGCAACAACGCGCTCTGCTCGCATACACCGACGCGATGACCCGCGAGATCGACGTGCCCGATACGGTTTTTGCAGATTTACGGAAATTTTTTAGCGAGCGACAAATCGTCGAGCTGACGATGCTCATAGGCGCCTACAACATGCTCACGCGCTTTTTAAAAGCGCTGAAGGTCGATCCGGAACCTTAGTACGTCAAAGTTCAACGTTTGAACCACGTTTTTTGAACCCATGAAGTTCGTCGTCGAAAACGATAGCTTTCTCCGCCTTATCCAGGTTGTCCTGGACCCGAACGCGCCCAAGGAGCGTTTCGATGCCTTCGCCCATTTCTGCAAGCACGATACGCCGGATTTCCTCGGTTGGTGCGACGGCATCCGCGCCCCGGCGCGAAATATTTATCCGGCCGACGTGCATCTCGTCGATAGCCAAAGCGAGCTCCTGGAAAATGCCCCCGGCGCGAGCGTCATCGTCGTCGAGGAACTCACCGTCGGCGGGAAAGAAGTGGCGGCTGCCGGAAGCGCTCTCCGGTTTGTGCATAAATACGGCTTCACTACCCGCAACATCGATGGTGCCGCCTGTGAAGCGGCCGGCGTCAAGGTTTTGACGATCCGCCGGCGCGCCAACATTTCCACGGCCGAGCAAGGACTCACGTTGATGCTCGGCCTGGCGCGGCAGCTCACGAGCAATGCCAATTTGATCAGCGTTGAGCAGCTTAAAAAAGCCGGATACGAGCCCACGACCTACGACCGGTCACACACACCGAATGGCAATTGGGCCCGCATTCCCGGTATGGTGACGCTGTACCGCAAGCAACTCGGCATCGTCGGCCTCGGGGAGATCGGGCGCGAGCTGGCGTTGCGTGCCCTGGCCCTCGGCATGCCCATCGTCTATACGCAACGCACGCGGCTGCCCGAAGAAGTCGAACAACAGTATCAGGCGACGTATTGTTCTTTGCACGAGCTGCTCGCGGAATCGGATTTCGTCAGCCTGCATTTGCCGCGCGGCCCGGCAACCGTCAACTTCATCGGCGCCCGCGAACTGTCCACCATCAAACCGGGAGCTTTTTTGATCAACGTATCGCAACCGACTCTCGTCGATCGCGAAGCGTTGCGGCAGTCGCTCGCATCCGGACGCCTTGGCGGCTACGGACTCGACACTTTCTACGAAGAGCCCGGCGACGCCAACGATCCCCTGCTGAAATTTTCTAATGTCGTTATCACGCCGCACCTCGGCGGCTCGCCGCGCTGGAATTCTCTTGACGATATCGAAGAAGTAATCGTCCGTCTGGCGCGCCATCTCGCCTGAGGGAGCCGTTTCTAAGAAGCCGTAGGCAATTAGGTTATGCTGAAGGCAGGACGATGAGTGGATAAATGCTTTGGCGACCGTGGCCTTATGTCAGGCACAAATCTAAAGATGGACATGATCATCCGGTAGAGAACGAGCGCGTATGGGACCTACCTCGAGGCCGGCAAACGGAGAATTTTTTCCGGCAATCTTAGAAGCTACGGCATTTGAACCGTCAAGGAGGAGTGGAAACATGTCCAGAATACCAGCGATGAGCCGATCGGAGATGGACGCGGAGCAGCAGAAAGTTTACGACGAAACTGTGGCACAGACGGGGCGA